>JACIYF010000105.1 GCA_014360065.1 Clostridia bacterium
CCCCTGTAATACCAATAAAGCTTAGCAGCCTCTGCTTTTCCACTCCTCCACTCCTCAGAAAAAACATATTATTTACCTTGCGCGGAGCCACCTAAAGGCCGGAGCCAAGTTGGCAGCCAGGAGCCCTTGGCAATCAGTCGCTGAAACTATTATAATAGAAAAAACCGCGGAGAGATTAGGTTTCCCACCGAGGGCAGGGGGTAGGGCAGTGAACCTCACCCAGATTGAGGCTTTCTGTATGGTAGCGCAGGTAAAGTCCATGTCGGAAGCTGCCCGCCAGCTTCACATTTCCCAGTCCTCCTTAAGCTATCAAATCCAGCTTCTAGAGACCGACCTGGGGGTGGAGCTTTTCACTCGTACTACTAAAGGCGTAGAGCTGACTGAGGCTGGGGAAATCGTCTACGAATACGGGCAGACTTTCCTTAAATTGCAGGAAAACTTGAAAGCGGATCTGGCTAGCTGGAAGCAAGGGCAGGAAAAGCTATTGGTGGGAGCTAGCAGCAACATCGGCAGTTATGCTCTGCCCTGTGCCATCTATAGCTTCAAGGAAAAGCACCCTCACGCCAACATCCGGCTGGTAGTGGGAAACCGCAAGGAAACCTTACAACGGCTCTCAGAGAAGAGCGTGGACATGTGCCTGGTGGAGGGGCCAATTGATGATCCCCAAATTTCCGCCTGCGGCTTGGCCGAAGATGAGCTACTCCTAATTGTCAACCCGGATTGGCAGGGCCCAGATACCATTACTTTAGAGCAGTTGCGGCAGCTACCGTTGATTTTGCGGGAAGAGGGATCGGGAACCAGGGATATCATTGAGAACGCTATCAAAGAAAAGGGGTTGACGCTAAAAGATTTCCACGTGGTCCTAGAACTCAACAGCAATGACGCCATTAAATCCGCCATCGAGGCTCGCCATGGGGTGTCTTTGTTATCTAAGCTAGCGGTGCGCAGCGAGCTGCACTCCGGCTCCTTAAAAGGAGTTAAGGTCGAGGACCTGCCTCTGCGCACCCAAATTTCGGTTTTACATTTTCGCAACCGCCCCCAAAGCGACTTGATGAAGAAATTTGCCCGCTTCATCCTTTCTAACCGCAAGGCTTTTTGCTAATCGCCCCCATTTGACCGGGTCAGAGGCAACCTGCCATTCCCATGGCTTAACCACCCCTAGCGGCGCTACCCTTAGCGGCGCTTCTCCACCACGATCTCCCAAATGCCCGCCTCCGGCTGGGTGACTTCCACCTTGTGGCCCAGCTTTCGCACCACATCTACCAGAGATCGGGTAGTGCAACTATGATCGCTGACCACGGTGAGAATGTCGCCCACCGCCAAGCTCTTTAACCTTACTTTGGTCTTCACAATGGGAATGGGGCACATTTCCCCACAAACATCGAGCTTAAAAGTGGCCACCAGGACTACGCCTCCAGTTAACGCTGCCGCCCCCGCCTAAGGCCCCTGAGCTTCAGGGCAACAAAAAGGTTGGTGCGCTGGGTCAGATCATCTAAACTAGCCCCCAGGATCTCTTCTATCTTTTTTAACCGGTAGCGAAGGGTATTTACGTGGATGAATAAGCTGGCGCTGGCTCGGGTGAGATCCCAGCCGCAACGGAAAGTTGCCTCCAGGCTGGAAACTAAGTTCAAATGATGCTCCTGGTCGTATTCCTCCAGGGGACCGAGAACTTCCTGGACGAAGTCCTCCAGGTTCTGAATGGGCACAGCGCTAAGGAAGCGAAAAAGGCCCAGCTCCTCAAAAGTAGTAATCTTAGCCCCTTCACCTAAAACCCGCCCAATCTCCAACGCAGTCTTGGCTTCCTGGTAGCTCTTATATAGTTCAGTCACGTCGGGATAAAAGAGCCCAATACCAGCGGAGAAGGTGTCATCCGGCCAATACCTGCCTATCTCCACCTGCAACCGCTTGAGAGCATTAATTAGCGCCCGCCTTACCGGCGTCTGTTGCATCTGCCGGCCGGTCGCGGCTGCAGACTTTACCGGCCAAAGTATGATAGCCTGGTTGCCCCTCTCCTCTACGATAACCTGAGTATCCCAGCGGGCGAGAAAGGTCCGAGCCCAGTCCAAAAAGCGTTCCCACCGCTGCCGCCCCTCAGGTCCCCCAGGCCCCTGGTCCAATTCGGCCACAGCTACGACGTAAGGGTGACTAAAGTCCCAGCCGAAGGTACGGCCCCGAGCTACCAATACTTCTCGAGAATCCAGGTTGTTGTAAACCAAATCCTGGATAAACTCGTTGCGATGCCGTTGTTCTACTTGCTGTAGAGAAAATTGCCGGGTGAGCTCCAGCAATAGAGCCAATGCTGCCTGGTGAAGTAGGGAGCGGCAAGTCTCCTCACATTTAGAGTCCAAATCCACTACTAGCAAGTAACCGTAAACCCGCTTTTGCGCCAGGGTGATCACTAGGCCAGGCTGGGGGCCAATCCCGAGATCGAGCTTAGTCCTTGCGATCAGGCCATCTTGGGCGCCAATTGGCGCCGACAGCTTCATTATTTCTGGCCATCGCCCAACCCCGTTACCTGGGTGGGCATAACTGTGGGCCACCAAGACTACCCCGCTGGCGTTGACTACCATGGCTGTAGCTTGCAAGTGCTGGGCCAGCGATTGTACCATGGGAGCGAGGCCTTTGCCTTCCACCAGGGCATCTAGAATCTCGATAAGACATCGCCGTTGCTCAGCCGGCAAGCGGGGATCTAGAGCTACCTCAAAATTAGCTATAAATGCGGAATTATCTATATTCCTTACGGCTGGCTCCAAGAGTTACTGGCCCCTCTCGTTTCCCCAGAGATCGGCAATAAATGTAGATGCCTAATACAAATTCAGCCGTTCTTTTTGTAGAATCCTACTAACAAGAAACCAAAATTTTGTACAAAAATACAAGCCGTTTACAAACCCGGCTTAAGACTCACTTCCAATTGACAATGTAATTCTCCAAACAAACTGAAACTCCTGCTATCACTTGCCAATTATCACCGGTTACTTTTTTCAGGCGGTGAACCCATTAGGTAGACCTCGGGGCCAGTGAGGTCGGGAAAGCGTACTGAGGGTCGGGTAAGCCGAGGATCAGGCAACGTAGGAATCCATTCCCAAAGAGTTGAAGCTGGAGCCCCGCCTAAATGTACTGTGCGGGCATCGGTGTCCGGAAACACATCGAGATCCAACACTAACAAAGCACTGTTGGGGCAAGCCTCCACACAGGCCGGCGCCTTGCCCTTAAGCAACCGCCCGATGCATAAGTCGCACTTGTCCACTTTCCCGTTCCGGGGATCAAACTGAGGGGCTCCGTAGGGGCAAGCCCGCACACAGGTACAGCACCCACTACAGTTACCAGGATCGTGAATCACCACTCCATCGCGGCGCTTGTGGTAGGTCTGGGTAGGACAAACCCGCATACATTCGGGGTTCTGGCAATGGTTGCAGGCCAGGGAAAGGTAAAAGGAGACTGGTAAGGCTGTATCTTCTACCAATGTCACCCGTCGAAACCGCTGGGATGGCGCTAATCCTTTCTCCTGTTTGCAGGCCATTTCGCAAGAGCGGCAGCCCGTGCACTTATTGATATCAATGAAGAAACCGAGTTGCATTGGACCGATCAGTGCCCTCCATCCGGACCCAATTGGCACCCTACCAGCACCGGGAAAGGTTCACCCAGCTATCGTGCAAGGCTAGCCCAGGTTGTCCGGTGCTCCGTCTTCCCATGTCGGTTGCTGCCGAGCTCACGACCTGATTTAATCCCAGTCCCGGGCGATTGGAGAGCCCAGCCACTGCTCCTGGACGGGGCTCATTTCCACCATTTGCCATCCACCCACCCCAGCCCTGGTAACATACCAGGACTCCAGGAGGAACCGCTTCCGTCACCTCTGCCACCAGCATTATTTCCCCTTGAGAGTTATAAACGCGTGCCCGGTCACCAGTTTTTAAGTTGCGAAGCTTGGCAGTTTCAGGGTGAATCCAAAGCCTACCCTGAAGTTCCAAGGCATTTAAGCTGGGCAAATCCCAGAACTGGGAGTTTATGGAAAGCTGGCTATGTGGAGTTAACAGCCGGAAGGGGTAGAGGGAAGCATGCCCGGCCTCGGCGCTATCAACATAAACCGGCAAGGGTGGAAATCCATCTGCCGCTGCCAACTCCGACCACAGGTGATACTTGCCATCAGGGGTAGCAAAGGTCCGGTCTTCCCAGGCGACTGCAGCTAGATTGAGCTTGCGCGGTCCCTCTAGGAGTTCCTGCAGCTGGCCTACGCCTAGCAGCGAAAACATTTTCCCCTCCAGCTCGTCCTCTAGCCATTCCTTTTCATCTCCTTCGGTAGGAAAAGAACAACAGCCGGGGCTAAGTTGATTGAGCTTAGCCGAAAGGGACCAAGCAATGGCTAAATCAGAGCGGCTTTCACCCACCGGGACAATAGCTGGCTGGCTAACCCCTATCCACCGGTGCCAGCAGCTAGCCACCACATCCCAATGTTCAAAGCAGGTGGTGGCCGGGAGTACTATATCTGACCACCTAGCGGTGGCAGTAAGGAACTGGTCCACAGTTACGACCAAGTCTATTTTGCTTAAAGCTTGAGCCAGGGCCCCAACGTTCCCATCTTGGGCCAAAGCGTTACGGCAGCTGAACCAAATCATTTTGACCGGTGGGCCACCATTGGCTAAGCTTGCTTGCTTCTCGAGGCGGTCCAATTCAGCGGCAAAGTCGTTAATATTGATCAACCGCGGTTTGAGGCTGCCGAAGGAAGAGGAGAGGGGTTGATAGGACATGATGCGCATATTGAATAGCCAAGCTTGTTGGTCAGGAAAGTAGGTGCCACCGCCGCGAACGCCGATATTACCGGTTAGAGCGGCTAAGGCATCAATGGCCCGAACGTTCTGGCCACCGTTTTTGTGCCGTTGCAGGCCCAGGCCGATCCAAATTGCTGCCGGGCGGCTAGCCGCATAAGCCAGGGCTAAATCGACAACGATTTCCGCCTTTACCCCGCTTTTGGCTTCTACCCATTCCCAATTCACCTGTTGCTCAAGGTAATCCTTGAACTCTGGCCAGCCGCGTACGCAGCTGACCAGAAAATCGTGGTCAACGGCATCGTGTTCCCATAGGGCTCGAGCCATGCCCAAGGCCAGGGCACCATCCCCACCTGGTCGCACCTGGATGTAAGCGTCCGACCAGCGAGCCGTGCCCGTGTAGATGGGGTCGATGGTAACCACACGGGCGCCATGAGACCGAGCCGCTTCCAAGTAGGCCATCTGGTGGATGGCGGTCCAGGCAGGATTGGTACCCCAGAGGATTATAAACTGGGCTTCGCTCATGATCTCAGGATCGGAATTGCAGTTGGCTCCAAAATCATAGACGCGAGCATCGAGGCCAGCCGACCAACAAGAAGTGCCGTTTACTAAGGTTACCGCCCCCAGGGATCGAAACATCCCTTCGGTAGCTAAGTGCAAAATTCCTAAGTCTCCAGACTGGCGGTTGAGGCAGACCGGCAAGAAGCTTCCGTACCGCTCCCTGAGCTCCAGCATCTTATCGGCAATCACCGTCAAGGCTTCATCCCAGCTTATCCGCTCCCAATTGCCTGAGCCCCGAGGCACTTGGCGCAAAGGATAGCGCAACCGCGACGGGCTGTAGACTAGCTCAGGGTAAGCATAGCCCTTGGCGCAGAGACGGCCTCGGGTATAGCCATGCTTGGGGTCACCTTCCACCTTTACCAAGACCCCGTTTTCCACCGTAGAGATCATGCCGCAGCTGCTAGGGCAGTTGCGGGGACAAACGTGGCGAAAATGCTGCGCTTTTGTTTCCCCGATGTTCATGGTAACCCTCTCCTCGCCGCCTCAAAGCGCGCCGGGGTGTTGGCGGGACATAGTTAGCTATCGCCTTCTTCTGGTACGATACAGATCAGCGCCAGGTCTTCTTCCACCAGTATTGACGAACTGGTGCTCAACTCTATACGGGACCAACCATCTAAATCATAACACTACTTTCCGGGCCTAGAACCCTACAAGTAAAAACCTGGGCCCGTAAATACCTCGAGTCCAGGTTTTAAAAGCAACCTAGCACCATCCATCAAGAAGGCCTATCCGCAGCCAAAAGGGCCAGCATGGTCAACCCAAAGTTATTTTCACTGCTGTAGCGTAGAACAGGTAGCGGCCCAGTACCTCGCCCACCAAAATGGCTAGGGCGGCACCGGATACCAAGCTAAAGGGTACCTTTCCTTCCGCCCCCCGCCTCCAAGCTACGGCCAAAGGCAGCGCTCCACCCAAGAGAGCCAGAGCCCACCTTACGATTAGAGCAATTCCATACCGGCCCGACAGCATAGCCGCGCTGGCCTGAGCGGCGGCATCCCCTCCAGCCAGCCTCGCCAGGTACCAGGGCAGGATCACCAGCTGGATCGACATGACACTCAAAGCTACTGCCACCAATATCTGCAAGTCTCCAGCCAAAGCATCGCCCCACGCCGGCTTTTTCCGGCCATAATAAAGCAAGGCGACAGCGGCTGCCGCTGACCCCAAGAAGAAAGCCGTACCTAGGAAAGTGGTATAGGTATTGACGCCCTTCCAGGCTGGCATCATGGCAGCAGAATAGATGGAAGCCATGGAGACTATGTCGGCCAACCCGCAGATAGCTGTCAGCCAATTAACCCCTTGCCTTATGGGCGGTTGGACCCGGCCTTCCAGAGCCCAGCCCAAGGCCCACAACACCACAAAGCCACAAGTGAAGAAGATCTCCCGGCTGAGCCAGGAGCTTCCCAAATTGAGAATAGAGTTGGGAGCCAACAGCGGCGTTCCCAAGTGGGCCAGCGAAGCCAACATGCCCACGATAGCCACCGGTCCCACCATTATCATGGTCTGCCGGTAAAGGGAATCCACCTCCGGCTTCCGGTTCAGACTGCGTAAGACCGTAAACAGAATGAAGGATCCGATGGCCGTTTGGGTTAAGATAGTAAATGTTATCAAAGCCCAGGCTTTTATTTCCATCAGTCAGTACCCCCTTACTTGATGGCATCCCGGTGGGGCGTCACTAAAAGTGATGGCCCCGTCAACTTGGGATCGGGAAGGCCCCTGATCAGGTCCACGCCGCCATATTTTTGTTTCAGCTCATCGATGGGCCCCCAATGCAAAGCCCGCATGGGGCAAGCTGATACGCATACCGGATCTTTGCCTTGCTCCAAGAGGTCAACACAAAAATTGCATTTGCCTACTTTCCCGGTGGCAGGATTGAACTGGGGCGCGTTGTAAGGACAGGACCAAACGCAGTACTGGCAGCCAATGCACCTATCCTGGTTAAGGAGCACCAGCCCATCCTTTTCCCGCTTGTACAAGGCACCGGTAGGGCAGTTCCTTACGCACGGTGGATCAGCACAGTGATTGCAAGACACAGGGATATAGTAAGCAAAAACATTGCTGCGGACGGTATTGCCTTCTTCAACATAGCCCCCACCGGCCATTTCCACTACGCGGCGCCAGAGCTGGCCTACCTCGAGATCATTTTTATCCTTGCAAGCGATTTGGCAAGTAAAACAGCCAATGCAACTAGCTTGGTCAATGTGGAAGCCTAGTTGTTTCTCTGGCATGGATCCCACCTCCTATGCCTTATGGATTTCAACCAAGTTGGTATGCTGGGGATTGCCCTTGGCCAACGGCGTCGGCCGCCAAGTAGTTATTACGTTGATGCACCCCCGGTGGTCAACCCCATTGGCGTCGGGCGAATACCATGCTCCTTGGGGAATGGCTACTACACCTGGCATGATTCGGGGAGTAACTTTAGCCGGCATGATAATGGTGCCCCGATCGTTAAAGACCTTCACCTGATCGCCGTTCTTGATCCCGCGGGCTTGGGCATCTTTGGGGTTAATCCATACCACTTGCGGTCCGGCTTCGTCCAGCCAAGCAATGTTATCAAAGGTAGAATGGGCCCGACGTTTATAGTGAAAGCCGATACACTGAAGCGGGTACTTTTCCCGGAGAGGATCCTCGGGACCCTCCCAAGCCGAAATGTACTTGGGTATAGCCGGAACTTCTTTGGGATTGCCGAAATCATAGAAGTCCTTGACGAAGATCTCAATCTTTCCCGAAGGCGTCTTCAAGGGATTCTTATCTGGGTCTTTAATGAAATCGGCATAGGCCACAACCGGTTTACGGTCAATCTTATAAATGCCAGTACGCTTGAACTCCTCAAAGTGAAAATTGGGGTCTAGCTTCTCCGCTTGCCGGCAGAGTTCTTCTACCCATTGCTCTTGGGTTTTACCCTCAGTAAACGCTTCTTTGAAGCCCAACCGCCCAGCTATATCGGCGCAAATATCGTAGAGGTTGCGGCACTCGTACATGGGCTCCACCACTTTATTCAGGTAGATGGCGTGACCGCCAAAGGTGTATATAGAAACGATGTCTTCTCGTTCGAAATGGGTGGTCTCCGGAAGTACAATGTCCGAGAATCTAGCACTGGGAGTCAAGAAATTATCGATGGTAACTATGAATTCGCACTTCTTGGTATCCCGTAACAGCTTAGCCGTCCGCCCGCAATCGGCATGCTGGTTGACCAGGGCGTTGCCAGCATAGTTCCAAATAAACTTGAGGTTGGTGGAAAGCTTATCTACTCCCTTTAGCCCGTCATGTTTAAAGTCGAATTCCACCCCTCTTTCAATGGCTTCGGTCCATTTGAAAGTGGGGATGGCCGCCTTGACCGGGTTCTGACCCGTGGGCAGGAAACCGATGGGGATTCCCGGCTCCGTGGGGATCAAGCCAGGACCGCCACCTGCGAGCCCAATATTGCCGGTCATCACTGCCAGGACCGGCAGAGCCCGGGGTGGCTGCTCCCCATAAGCCGAGCGCTGCCAACCAAAATA
>JACIYF010000106.1 GCA_014360065.1 Clostridia bacterium
TTCCGATCCCGCCTTGCGGGTTCGCAACCGATGAAACTCGACATAGTTAGCAGAGTACCTTTCTATGATCCCAATGATGGCCTGTTCCTCTTCAGCTGGCAAGCTGGTGTCCACCAACGGCAAAAAAGCTTCTTTAGTCATATCCCAGGCTGCTTTAGCAATCAACACAGCAACTCCTATCGCTGCCAAGGGATCAATAAAATGCCAGTCGGTAAAATAGATAATGACTAACCCCGCTAACACCGCCAGGGAGGTATAGACATCGGTGCTGAGATGGAGAGCATCTGCTTCTAGAGCAACCGAATCTGTCGCTTTGGCTACTTGGAACAGGTGGCGGGAAACGAGGGTGTTGACAACCACCGAAATGGTCATAACCACAATGCCCCAGGTAGGCATGCTGACCGTCTGCCGACCCAAAAGCTTAGCTACTGCCTCAACTATGATCCATATGGCAGCTATAATAATAAGGACCGCTTCCACCGTTCCCGAGATATTTTCGACCTTACCGTGGCCGTATTCATGCTCCGAATCTGCTGGTTTGCTGGCCAACCGAACCGAAAAAAAAGCAATTATTGCCGCCAGCAGATCGATCCCTGAATGGATGGCCTCAGACATAACGCTAATGGAACCTGATACCAACCCAGCTACAATCTTAAGGGCCACTAACAGAGAATTACTCCCAACCGATAATCGAGCTGCTTTGGCTTTTGCATCCATACCCAACGCCCCTGTATCCAAAACATAACCCCGGTAAGACCGAGGTTAACCCTGAGAGGTTCTGTGGCCTACTAAACCGCCTTAGCTGCTTGGCGGGTCTCTCCAAAGAGACGCTGCAGGTCAACCCATAAGGGACTGGCCACGCAAATGGACGAATAAGTACCGCTTATGGTCCCAATCAGCATAGCTAGGGCAAAAACCCGGGTAGTAGTCCCACCCAAAGTCAACAAGGCAATTAGAACTAGGATTACCGTAGATGAGATGCTGATGGAACGGAATAAAGTCTGGCTGATACTCTTGTTAACAATACTGGGTTGTGACTCGCGCTTACTTATTTGCAGATTCTCGCGGATGCGATCAAATACAACTATGGTGTCGTTTATGGAATACCCCAAAATGGTTAGGATGGCGGCCACGAACGTTCCGTCAATCTCTACCTGAAACAGGGAAAAGACACCGGCTACAACTAAGGCATCATGAAGCAGGGCCAGGATAGCAGCAACGGCAAAGTAGAATTCAAACCTGATGGTAATGTAGATAATTTGAAGAACGGAGGCAATGGCTAAAGCATAGAGGGCTTTGCGGGTCAGCTCCCCGCCAACCGTAGCTCCCACTTTTTCATTACGAGCTATATCCGCCTGGCCAAATGCTTTCTGCAACTGATCGACTACTTCTTTACTCCTCTCCTCGGTTAGCTCCGGTGTGCGAAGCAGAAAGCGGTTGGGCCCAGCCTCTCGTACCGAGCTACCGTGGAGACCCAGCTGATCTAGCTGGCTCCTAACCTGGCCCACCGAAACACTTTGCTTAAATTGGATCTCGATTAAGTTACCGCCGGTATAATCAATCCCGTAGTTAAATCCCCGGATTCCAATTGAAACCAACCCGGGTATAATTAGTAACAACGAGATTAAATACCAGAGCCAACGTTTGCCCATCCAATCCAACTAGGATACCTCCCTTACGCCATACCACCGCTGATCCTTAAAAAGACCGGTACTTACAACCAACCCTAATAACCACCTAGTGAGGCTAATTGCCGTAAACATACTAGCGGCGATACCAATGGTCAGCGTCACCGCAAATCCGCGAATGGGCCCGCTACCGAAGTACCACAAGACCAGGGCGGCCAATACGGTAGTAACGTTAGAGTCTAGAATGGTACGAAACGCATGCCGGAAACCAGCGTCTACCGCTGCCCTCAAGGTTTTGCCCCGTCGCAGTTCCTCTTTTAATCGCTCATAAATCAAAATATTGGCATCCACCGCCATGCCCACTGAAAGTAACAAAGCCGCAATGCTAGGAAGAGTAAGGGTAGCTTTGGCTAGGGCCAACGCCCCTAGTACAATCAGCGCATAAACCACTAAGGATAGATCGGCTACTACACCCGGAACCCGATAGAGGACAATCATAAACAGAGCTACCGCAATCAAAGCTACGACAACGGCAATCTGGCTCTTAGCCAAGGAGTCAGTACCCAAGGTGGGACCGACGGTCCGCTTCTCTATAATCTCCACATTTACAGGCAGAGCGCCACCCCGGAGGAGCGCGGCTAGATTGGCAGCTTCATCATAAGTAAAGTTTCCCGTAATGACCGCTTTCCCATCGGGTATTTCCTGCTGGACTGTGGGCGTAGTTAGGGGTTGACCATCCAAGTAAATCCCTATAACTCGCTTGGGATCTCTCTCATCCGGGTACTGCTGTACCAACCGCCTAGTTTCTTGGGCAAAAATCCTGGTGCCATCCGGGTTAAATTCCAGAGCAATTTCCGGCTTATTGGTTTGCTGGTTAAAGACCGCCTTAGCTGTCTTGAGATCCCGGCCGGTTAAAATGACCTTTTGATTGTCTTCGGTTCGAAACTCTAAAAGAGCTGTCTTGCCAATGAGCTTCACTGCTTCATCAGGGTTTTTTACCCCGGCTAGCTCTACGATGAGGCGGTTTGCGCCTTCCTGCTGGATAATTGGTTCGCTAACCCCAAGCTGATCAACCCGCTCCCGCATCACCGCTTGTAGCTGGCTCATATCCTCTGCGCTGACCGGCTTTCCCTGGGTCTCCTTAGCCTGCAGAGTTACATGCACGCCTCCTCGCAAGTCTAAACCCAAATTCATATGCCTCAGGATAGGCCCGGTAGCTAATACTCCGGCCAAGATAATGGCGGCCGTTACAACCAGTAACCGGCCTAGACTCCCCCTGTACATATCTCTCCCCCTCAACTTGCACTATTGCACCTATTATACAGCTCCGCATTTACCGGCTCAATCAGGCAGCGTGTTGCTAAATAATAATACTTATAAAAGTCTATTCCCGTTAACCTCTAACCCAAAGCGACAACCCAAAACTAAAGCAGCTCGTTGGCACATTAGCATGCGACTCAAAAAAATCTCGAAGTACTCCACTACCGGGCTGATCTTGGTAGCAATAGATAGTTCTAAGGTGATGCTCTTTTTGGCAGGCTCTACCCGAAGAAAGGACTTTTCCACCGCGAAGTTAACCCGGTCATGAAGGTCAAATGTGGCCGGATCTTGATTGTATACCCGAGAGCGATGGACATCAGATTTGTCAGCCAGGATCAGGGCAGCTGCCACCGGGCTGACTGCACGCCCTTGCCCTTCTTCATGGTTTCCAATAGCTGACACAACTCTGGCGACCTCTTTGGGGTCCATTCCTAGCCGGCGCAGAATCGTAAACGCCATTAAGGCACCTGCTTGAGCGTGGTTATGTCTGCCGGCTACGTTGCCAATGTCATGCAAATAGCCAGCAATGGCAGCCAGTTCGCGATCCCGTTCTTGGCTGCCCAAACGTTCCAAAATATTATAAGCAATACTTGAAACTAGTTTGACATGCCGGTGACCATGCTCAGTAAAACCCATGGCCCTCAAATATTGGTTGCCTTGAGTTATATAGGTTTCTACTTCAAGATCCTTTTGGACCTCGGTTAGGGTTACCACTAGTCGCCTTCTTTGCCTCCAACATAACCTATCCCAGTTTTCTCCACTTCAATTTCCACTTTATCAGCAATACGCACCATGACGCTGGTGTCTTTGACTTTAGTAATGCGCCCATGAATGCCACCTACGGTGATAACGGGATCGTTAACCTTAAGTTCGCTTAGCATCTTTTGGCGCTTCTTTTGCTGCTGCTGCTGAGGCCGGATCATTAGGAAATACAAAATGGCAAAGAACAAAACCAGGTAGATAATTGTTGCTGTCCAACCTTGCGTGGGCAATAAAGACACCATCCTTTCCCATTATCCAGTTACACAAGTAATTCTCTTTCGACAGGCAAGCGTTAATCCCTTTCTGTCGTCATATACCTTTTCAAGAATTGGTCAGCAAAGGGCTCCAGGTTATCCTCAACAATAGCTTGCCGCAGTCTCTCCATTAGGCGCAGTATAAAAAACAAATTGTGCAGCGTCGTAAGCCGCATGCCCAATATCTCATTGGCTTTAATCAGGTGGCGGATATAAGCCCGGGAGAAATGTCGGCACGTATAGCACTCGCACTCGGGATCTAGTGGCCTGAAGTCCTCTGCATAGCGGGCATTGCGAATAACCAGTTTTCCAAACGTAGTAAATACAGTGCCATTGCGAGCAATTCTAGTAGGCAATACGCAATCAAACATATCAATTCCTAGCTTGACCCCTTCGATTAACGCATCAGGCGATCCCACCCCCATAAGGTAACGAGGCCGGTCATCTGGCAATAGCGGCACCGTAAAATCAAGGACCTCATACATTAATTCTTTCGGTTCCCCAACACTGAGTCCGCCAATAGCATACCCGGAAAAACCTATGCTAACAATGGCTTCTGCGCTCCGCGCCCGCAGATCAAGGTAAGTCCCACCTTGCACAATGCCAAACAGGCTCTGGTCACTACGGTGGTGCGCCAACTGACAACGCTCGGCCCATAAGGAAGTCCGTACTACCGCCTTTTCAACTTGTGCCCAGTCACACGGGTAGGGCGGACATTGGTCAAAGGCCATAGCGATGTCCGATCCGAGAATTTCCTGAACTTCTATAGCTTTTTCGGGGGTAAAAAAGTGAGAGGAGCCATCTATATGGGACCGGAAGAGCACTCCTTCATCGGAGATTTCTCTCAGTCCTCCTAAACTCATCACCTGGAAGCCACCACTGTCGGTAAGTATTGGGTAGTCCCAATGCATAAACGTATGTAGACCGCCAGCCCCTCCTATAACTTTGGGTCCAGGCCTAAGAAAAAGATGATAAGTATTACTGAGTATCATTTTAGCCCCGATGGCTTTGAGTTCTTCCGGGGTCATCGCTTTTACAGTACCCTGGGTACCCACCGGCATGAAAACAGGAGTAGATACTTCTCCGTGAGGAAGTAGCAAGCGACCTGCCCGGGCTCTGGTAGTAGAGGAACGAGCTACAATACGAAATTCAATACTCAACCTATGGACACCGCCTAAAGGATTAGCATGGCATCTCCAAAACTAAAAAAGCGGTAGCGCTCCTGTATAGCTATTTCGTAGGCTTTGCGAATGAGATCCCGGCCAGCGAAGGCGCTAACCAGCATCAACAAGGTAGAGCGAGGCAAATGGAAATTGGTGATCAAACCGTCAACAGCCCGAAACCTGTAACCCGGGTAAATAAACAGATCGGTCCATCCTTCCCCAGGTATAACCCTGCCGCTGGTATCAGTGACAGTTTCCAATGTCCGAACACAAGTGGTCCCTACAGCGATAACCCGCCCTTGGTTCTGGCGGACCTGGTTAATAGCTCTAGCTTCTTCTTCGCCCACCCAGTAGTATTCCGAATGCATGGAATGCTGTTCAACCTGTTCGGTGCGAACTGGTAGAAAGGTGCCTACCCCCACATGCAAGAGAACGCTAATGATCCGGATGCCGGCATCGGAAATCTGCTGCAATAATTCCGGCGTAAAATGCAAACCGGCAGTGGGAGCCGCAGCCGACCCTTCATAGCGCGCATACACGGTCTGGTACCTATCCTTAGAATTCATCTCCTTTTTGATATATGGAGGTAAAGGCATCTCTCC
Organism: Clostridia bacterium; assembly: GCA_014360065.1. NCBI lineage: Bacteria > Bacillati > Bacillota > Clostridia > Clostridia bacterium. The sequence goes on from JACIYF010000106.1 coordinate 5,730, forward strand.
TATCTGGTCTAGAACCCTACGAAAATCCTGATCGGACATAAAAAAGTCAACTATCCGGCCCCCAGCAGTCGAGGTAAAATCAACCACTTCTGCCCTGAGTTCGCCGGCACCAAGGATTATTTCTACCCCAGGTCTAGCTCGACGCGCCGGACGGATTAAGACCTCCCATCTGGTAGCCTCGCCACAGGGTGCCCTCAGCTTACGCAACAAAAGCACCTCTACTTTTCCACCAGTATGAGCCCAGCGACCTTTAAGCCTGGCAGGAATGACCTTAGTGTTATTAATTATTAAGGCATCACCAGGATGCAGATACCGAGGCAATTGCGAAAACCGACTGTGGGTAATGTTGCCAGTGGCCCGGTTAATAACCATTAACCGGGCCGCATCTCTAGGTTGTATAGGTTCTTGAGCAATTAGCTCCGCTGGTAACTCGTAATCAAACTCCGATACGTCCATTGTCGCGATCCCTTCAGCAAGAACGAACCCGCCCTAGCGACGGAAGAAAACATTAAAAAGTAAAGTCAAGATCAAGCTTAGCAGTAGGCAACTAACTATGGGAAAATAGATCGTAAAATTCCCTTTTCGAACCAAGATGTCCCCAGGAAGTTTACCTGGAATTCCTAGTCGAGCCAATGCCCACATAATCAGCCCTAGCGCGATTAAGCCAATCCCTATCGCTACTATGCTCTTGGCCATGGAATCCCACAGCGGTGGCATAACCCAAACCTCCGCTTCCTTACTGATCACGTCGGCACTCATCCAAACTATCAAGAACCTGACCGAGTTGCTCTTCAGTGTCTACCTTGACCCTGCCTAGTTTGATATCCTGTGCCCAATGAGGAGGCAAGTCGTCAATTTTCAATTCCGTGATCTGCTTTAATTGCATGTTGCCGTCTCGATCATAGCTAAATACTGCTACCCGACCATGATATGCCCCAAGCAAAAAGCAAACGATACCAACACCCGCCATCAAGAAGTAACCATATCTCCTAATCGGCATCAGCATGCCCACACGCCACCCCCTGCCAGTATTTTCCCCTAACAGTAGGTAGCTATGCGCTGTCGCTGATTAAGTGCATAGTTTTCTCGGGGATGTCAAAATTGGCCCAAACAGCTTGGACATCATCATGATCCTCAAGAGCATCCATGAATCTCAGGACTTGCTGGGCGGTACTAACATCCGCAATCGGTATAGTAGTCTGTGGCACCATGGCCAATTCCGCCTGCTGAACTGGAATGCCCTTCTGCTCCAGTTTTTCCCTTATCTCTTGCAGGTCTTCCGGTAAAGTAATCACCTGGACAATATTATCATCCTCTTGGACATCCTCAGCTCCAGCCTCAATGGCTTCCAGTATGACTTCGTCCTTGTCAATACTGGTAGCAGCCAGATCAACGGTCAAAGAGCCCTTGCGGCTGAACATCCAAGCAACGCAACCGCTCTCGCCAAGGCTTCCGCCATAGCGGCTGAAAAGGTGGCGAATTTCGGCCGCTGTGCGGTTACGATTATCCGTAAGTAACCTGAGCATCACGGCTACACCAGCGGGCCCGTAGCCCTCATAGATGATTTCTTCGTAGTCGCTTCCTTCCATGCCCCCGGTTCCTTTGGCAATAGCCCTTTGGATATTCTCATTAGGCATATTGGCCTCGCGGGCCCTCTGGATAGCCGCCTTCAGGCGGAAATTGCTTTCAGGGTCTCCTCCCCCCAATTTGGCTGCCACTATAATCTCCCGCCCAAGCTTCGTAAATAATTTGCCTCGCTCGGCATCAACTTTGGCCTTGCGGAATTTTATATTGGCCCACTTTGAGTGCCCTGACACTATATTCACCTCCCTTTGCCGTTTTAAATTCTAGCACAAAAAGGAAGCATAATAAAAGCCGCAGCTTCAACTGCGGCCAGGAGCTACCTCTTTCGGATAACGTTTATCACACTTCCTCAAGAAAGATCTTGTGGTCGACCAAAGTCATTTCCTTGATTTTGGCTCGCACCAGCTTACGCCGGCCAAAAATATCCTCCAGAAGGATACCATCTTCTTGAGGCACTACTCGGTCAACATTTTCGACCAACAATATTTCTTCTTGCCCTTTCTTCAAGTATACATTGGCTTCACACATGGGGCATCTCCTTTCTCAGCCTTTCTACCAGCGCATCAATAAGGTGCGGCAACGGTTCGGCCATGGTCCCAACTATTTCAATGCCTGAGCGATTGATAGGAAGCAGGATTTTCTTGGCCTTGCTTTTACCGACAGCCTCAGCCATGGCTGGTGTTAGCTCCCCCAACATGGAGTGAGCCACAATCACAGCCAATGAGCCAACAATAAAGTCAACCTGGTCGGCATTCTGGATAACTGCGTTTTCACCGGTAGCTCCATCGTTGGCACCTGCCCTAAGCATGAGCGAAGTTGCCACTGAATTGGTCCCGATGGCAATGATCTCAACCTCAGGGCCGAGTCCCTTGCGAATTTTCTCGGTGAGGTGCTTACCAATTCCGCCTCCCTGGCCGTCAATTACCATAATCCGCATGGCGGTACCCACCCACCTAGTTAACAGCTTATTCTACCGAACAACCTAAGGTCTGTTCCAGCTCTCTCAAAGCCCATTCATGGGCCCCCTGGTCGAATGAAGCCACTCCGTTCCGTAACACCCTAACTTTATATCCCAGCATCCTGGCATCAGCAGCTGTATAGAGAACACATATGTTGGTACATACGCCAACCAAAATTATCTCATCTATGGACAATTCCCTTAGCGTCAAATCCAAATCGGTCCCCATAAAAGCACTGAACCTGCGCTTCTCTATAACTATATCATTGCTCTCTGGTTTAAGCTCATCAATTATGTCGCCACCGCGGGAACCTTTGATACAATGAGGGACAAACATTGAAAATTCCGCATCGCCACTTTTATGTTGATCGCAAATGTAA
>JACIYF010000107.1 GCA_014360065.1 Clostridia bacterium
AGCTTCGCTCGGCCGCCCAAACCTTAATTATCAAAACTTGCTCATCCTTGCGCTAACCAGGACGGGAACCATGAAAACCCACCGCCTGGGGAAGAGACCAGGCTGGTGCCGGGGCATGGTACTATTTTCCACCAATGGGGCGACGACTAAAGGACCGCTCCGCTACCCTCCAAGCCAACCGGGTGCTGGAACCTGCTTCAGGCCCCAGGTGGTTTGAAGTACGAAGATAGGACGCGGCTGACCTCAGATGGTAGGTGCGCCGAGCTGACCTTGACCCTAATGGCGCCGCCTCCTGGGCTTGCGGCAGCACCTCCCGGGCCAGGGGCAAATGCAGGCTCAAGTATTGGCGCCGGGCTGCCTCGGCGCCATTGAGCCGGCTGCGCAGGGTGTTCAGGCTGTAGAGGCAGTAGAGGACGCTGCCGTCACGAAACACCAATTGGGACCGGGTCCCTAGCTCCCCTTCTCCATCCTCCAATTCCTGGCAGCTGGCCACCTTATCCAGGGCCACATAGGCAGTCGCCCCTTCATCTTTGGTAGCTGGAACCCGGCTCTTTACCGCAATTAAAACCAGGTCTGGGTGCAGCACCAGCGGTACCGTCCGCTTGTGGCCGTCGACCGCTGCATACCTCTCCCGGCAGGCGCTCAAATCCACGGCAAAATGGCGGGCCAGCCCCTTTAAGACCGTCTTGACTCGCCGCGGCTCCAGTATTCTCTCCCCGCCTTCCAGCCATACCTCAGTGATGTTCCCGCTTTCAGCTGTACTAACCGGCACTAAACAACAGAGCTGCCGCCATTGTTCGCCTAAGTTCCACAACCTGAACTTCACCCCCATGTCCGAGTTAACCTGTTATCTACTTTAAGGCAAACATATGTTCGCAGTCAATATTACCGGGAGGGGCATAAATAAGGCCGGCAACGATTAAACAAAAAGGCCCGGCTGGTAAGGTCACTAACCTTGCCAGCCGGGCTTTATACCCTTTGCCTTTTTGCCGTCAGCACCATCAACCGGCCATTCCCAGATCCCCAAGATCCTTAAGGCGCACCGGGCAACCATCAGGCACCACGAACCACCCGGAGCCCCTCCTTCCCTTATGCTGCCAATTAGGGTTTGGCCGGAAGCGGTTTAAGCGGCTTTATGGTCTTAATCTGATCGAATTGCTGCTTGCTTCCCGGAGCCAATTTTTCAGCTTGGTCCAGCAACCCTGTAGCCGCTTTGGAGTCTCCGGCCTGCTCCTTTAGAACCGCCCGCCAAACCAGGATCTGGCTCTGAGAAAAGGCGTCCTTGGCCTGCTCCGCCTGCTTTTGCAGCGCCGCCAACTCTTGGTCGGCCTTAATGGCATCGCCGGTCAAATAATACCCCGCCACCGCCGCGTTGGCGCGCATCCGCAGCGTAGGGGCGAGCAAGGGCTGGGTCCCGGTCTCCCAAAGCTGCCGGGCCCGAGGCGAAAGGCTAGCCATTTGCTTTTCGATGGCGGCTGGTACCCCTTGGGCCTTTTCAAAATACCCCTTGGCCTGCTCCCGGAGCGACTTGGCCAATTGGGCATCGGGCTTAGCTTCTGGGGCCGGCTTAACCTCAGCGTTGGGCTTGGTGGTCTTATCGCTCGGGGATGGGGCTGGCTTTTGCTCTTCTTTGGGCGGGTTTTCAGCATTTTGAGCATCCATGGTTAGGCTCAACCCGCTTACCAAGTAGGCTTCACTTAGGTCCTCCCAAGGCTGGGTGCTCCAACGCCAGTTGTCCCGGGCCGCCTCCAGGTTCTTGACCGCTTGCTCGCGCTTGTCGCTCATCCACTCGAGCTGAGCTATAGCCGCATGGATGCCCCAATCGTAGCGGCCCAGAGCCTCAGCCCGGGCCAGCTGGGCATCGGCTGCCGCCGCATCGCCGCTCATGATCATGACCTGGGCTAGCTGAAGCCGGTACAGGGGATCAAAGGGATTGTACTTGGTGGCCCGAGACAGCTCTTGCTGGGCAGTAGCCACCTGGTTACTCTGCAGAGCCTTTTCCCCCTGGGCCGCCGCCGACTGCCCGCCCAAAAACATTACCGGTAAGACCACCGCTATGGCTACCACCAAGGCCACCGGTACAAGCTGGGGCCAATATTGGCCAAGCCAGCTGTAACCCGGCTGCTGCCGCCGTTTGGCCTCAAGCTGGCTGTCGGTCCGCCTCCCGGCCCGGGCCGCGCCCCGGGTCATTCCCCAACACCACCAGAGGAGGATGGAGATTGCCCCCAAGGAAAGGTCAAAGTCGATGAGGGCGTGGCCGCCGATCATTAAGGCAGCTACGGTAAGGGCAGTCTGTTGGAACTGACCCTCGCTGGCGCCGGCTGCACCGGTAGCGCCACTCGGGCCAGGGCGGCTAGCCATCCCAGCGGTGCCGGCCGGGCTGGTGGCACTAGCCACTCCGGCCACCTTGGCCTCCCGCCGGTAGCGGCGCCAATTCTGCAGCGATACTATAAGGAAAGCTATCCACAACCCCAGCCAGGCTGCCTCGCCTAGGGCTCCGGTTTCCACCCCCAACTGGATCCAGTCGTTGTGCACCTGGGTGGAGGAATAGAGGTAAGACTGGCGGGCCCGATAAGCCGCTTCCCAGCCGCCTCCGCCCCAACCCAACCAAGGCCGTTCCTTGATCATATTGATAGCTTCTCCCGCCCAATACAGGCGCTCAGAAGCGTTGCGTTCACCGATATTGATGCTTTCCAAGCGCTGGGCCAGTTGGGGCGGCAAGAAGCGCTCCAATATACCCTTAGCACCAGCTGGTTGTGGGCTGGCCGCGGTCCCGCCACTGGTAGTCTGGCCTGGGGCGGCTTGACCGCCAGCCTGCCCGCTCGGGGCTCCCGGCCCAGCCGCTGGCACCGGCTGCGCCGGCCTAGTCAAGGCAAAACCTACAGCTCCAACAATTAGCACCACCACCAAGATGGCGGCCACCACCCCACCAGCTCGGCCAGGCGCCATCTTTAACCTACCGCTCAATATCCTCTGGGCAGCCAAAAGGAGCAGTTCCCCCACCAGGGCCGCGCCGGCTCCGAGGCCCAGCCATCCCCAGGCCCAGCCCATCTTGCCAGCCTGGATAAAGGCAAGCAGGCGCCAGTTCCCCAGGAGCGCCGCCGCTCCCACCAGGATCACGTGGCTTACCCACCACCAGCGCTTTTCTCCCGGGACAAAAATCAAGAAGATCAGGGCCGCCGCCGGGTACACCAAGAAAGCGCCTCGGGACAGAGTGGAGACAAAGACCAGGAGCAGAAGATAATTGCCCAAGGCATAAACCCAGCGCCACCGCTCCCGGGTCCGGCCCCAGAGGTAGAAACCTAAAAAGCTCCCCGCCGCCAGGTACGCAGCCAAGGAGTTGGGGTACTGCATGGTGGAGAAAATCCGCCCGTTGACAAAGCCGTCCTTGATATGGACCACGCCCACCGCGGTCAAAAAGCCGGCAGCTGCCACCCCCACCACTGCCAGGTAGGCAAAGTTGAAGAAAGCCAACCGCCGCGGTTGGGTGATAGCTAAGCGCGAAGCCGTCCAAAAGACCAAGAAATAGAGTACCACCTTGATTACCCCGTCTACCGCTAGCCGCGGGGAAGCCGGGCCAGCAAAGGCGGAGGCTATATAGGTCACCGGCACCGCCAAAGCCAGATAATCCATAGGATGAGAGAGAAAATCATAATCTCGCCGCCTCACCAGCCACCAAAGGCACCCTAGTGCCACCACGGCCGCTCCTAAAAGCGCCCATTCCTGTTCCTTGGGGAAGAATAGTCCCCGGAAATACGGCGGGAAGAGGAGAAGCGCTCCCAGGCCAAAGAAACTAACCAGGAAGGGCCAGTTGAGCTCAAGCAGCTTTTCCCGAGGGGAAGCAGCCGCCTCCCGCCCAAGGCCGGCCGCCTCTTTAGCTAGCTCGCGGACATCCAGCCCTCGGCGCTCCGCCTCCCGGCGCTCCCGCCGCGGCAGCACCCTTTCTGGAGCCTCCGCTGGCGACCCGAATACCCTTTCGGCCCCTTCCAGCATCCTTTCGCTTAAGGCTCGTCCGGCCTTGCCCAATGCTGCCCCCGCCCTGCCGAGACCCCGGCCCAGCAGGGAGCCCACCGCCTTGGCAGCTCGGCCCACGGGGGATAGGGCGGCCTTCACCGCCCGGCCCAGGGCGGTGAAGGCCGCGACCTTACCTTTGGCACCGCGGCCGCTCCGGGCTTTTTTGCCCTTGGCTCGGTAGGTGGCTTTGCCCCCCTGAGCCGCCTTGCTCTTGGCTTTGCCCTTGGCTACCTTGCCCCCGTCCAGGCTAGTCAAGCGGCTACCGCTTCGGCTGTAGCCCTCAGGTTTGCGGCCGCCATGACCCCTGGCGGCCGCCTCCCGCTCCGCCTTCTTCCGGCCGGAAGCAGGCCGAGCCAGGCTAATTACTTCTCCCGAGGCGCGGCTGGCGACAGTTCCCCGCCCCGGCCGCTGGCCGGTGCCGGCAGCTGCCACCTCCTCCTGGGCAGCGGAAGCATCACCCCGTTTAGTCCAAGGCATGACCTTGTCCGGATTGAGGCGGACCCGCCGGGCCCGCTCTTGGTCTTTAGTTGGCTTCTCCCCCATCTATCCATGTACCCCCTAAGAATATCCTCTATCAAGCCATCCGGCGCTACCACCATACCATCGGCAATACGACCCGGCAATCATTGTCAATACCCTAGCGATTGGATGAGCTTTAGCGCCCATGAGCGATAGCCCTGGCGGCCCAACCATGATAGAATTCGGCATTCGCTTCGCTTTCCCTTCCATCCAGGACCTGGAAGTTAGACTCGGCTGTCCGGGCTTACTTCATGGTTTGGCTGAGGTCGTTCACCCGTACCCCAGGCGGGATCCTAAACATGTCTTCGGATATAGGCCCCACCTTGAGGTTCTTATATTCTATCAGCACTTTCCCTTGGGGCCCGTTGGTCTCCACCCGGACAGGAATGCCGTGCTCTTGGTTGACGTACATCTTCAGGGGTTCTTTGCCCGGCTCCTCGATGGACACCACCAGGCAAGGAGCGCCTTCATAGTTTTGGGTTCCCAGGATCTTGGCCACATTGGGATCGATGCGCTGGCTAAAGTCGGTTGGGGTATTGGGCGACTCAGATTGGTTGTCTTTCACATAGCGGGAGTAATCGAACTTAATGGCCACCTTCTGGTTCGGCTGGTAGCTGTAGGCTACTTTCTGGTCGCCGTCGAGGATGTTGACCATTTTTTGCCCCTGGACCACAGCCTCGGTACGAATCTTGTTGCCGGAGATCCACATCTTGCCGCTGACCGTCTGGCCACCGGAAGTGATCGCGTAGTCATAAGAAAGGCTCTTCACCTGCTTGCCCCGGGCCAAAAGATCGTTTAAAGCCGGCAAACCACCTGCATCCCCCTTGGCATCGGAGGGAGACGCTCCCGCCGGCGGTGTCGGTTGGCCGCTAGCCGGAGGATTGGCCCCGGCCTGGCCAGCTCCTTTGTCCCTACCGCAGCCCCCTAGGGCAGCGCCAAGCGCTAGCGCCAGCACCAAAGCCAGCACCAGACCAGCCTTAACCGTGCCCATGATCCTGCCCCTACCCCTACCGATATCCCCGGCCCTCACCCGCCTGGCATCGCCAAACACCATACCCACCTCCCTACCATATTCTGGCTAATTGTATCATAGGACTTGCCCAAGTACAACGAATGTTTCATAATGGAAGTACCAGGCACGGCCAATTAGATTGGTATAGGCAGAGTTCTGGCAGGAATTTGCGCCCTAAAAAGCGAATTAACTTCTGCAAGCAATTATACAGGATATAGTACACTGGTTTAGTTCTGGTTTAGTTCAGTTGACTAGCTTCATGTTGACGGCACGGCGACGGTTGCATATCACATCCTAATCCAGGGGGCGTTAGCATGGGCGATTTGAAAGTGATCATTTTGGCAGGAGGTTTGGGCAAGAGCCTGTGGCCTTGCAGTCGCAAAGACAAGCCCAAGCCATTTTTGGCGTTGGCCGGCCCTGATACCCTGCTACAGCAGACAGTCAAGCGAGCTAAGCTCCTAGTTTCCATAGAGGACATTTATGTGGTAACCGGAAAGCAGCATGTGGGATTGGTACAGGAGCAGGTGCCAGATTTGCCCCAAGAAAATATTTTGGCCGAGCCAGTAGGCCGGGATACCGCTCCTGCCATTGCCCTGGCCATCGCCTATCTAACCGCCAACCGAGAAATAAAGCCCTCCTTACCAGCGCAAGCGCCAGCTGAGCCGCAAGCGCCAGGAGTGCCAGCGCAAGCGCCGGGAACAGCACCAGCGCCAGCATTGGCCTCCGCTCCATCGCCAGCGCCGGCGTCAGACCCGGTGATGGTGGTCTTGCCGGTGGATCACATTATTCGGGACCAGGCCGGCTTTGCAGAGAGCGTACGCTTAGCCGTCGATGCCGCCCGTGCCACCGGGGATCTGGTGGCCATCGGGATCAAACCCACCCGCCCGGAAACCAACTACGGCTACATCCAGCTTAGCCCGGCCGAACATAAGGACCACCTTTATCTCACCGAAGCCTTCATTGAAAAGCCGGACATGGGCCAGGCTTTGAGCTTCCTCAAATCGGGCCAGCACCTGTGGAACACCGGCATCTTTGCCTGGCGCCTAGGATCCATGGAGAAAGCCATAGCCCGCTACTTGCCTGATCTAGCCCAAGGGATGGAGCAGGTCCGTCAAGCCATAGGAACGCTGGAGCTGGAGCCGGCACTGGAGGAAAGCTTCAGCAGCCTGCCCAACACCTCCATCGAGGAGGGGATCCTGCAAAAGGCCGACAATGTCTGGGCTATCGCTGCCCAGTTTGCCTGGGATAAGTTGGACTCTTGGACGGCAGTTGCCCGATCTCTGTCGCCGGATCACAAGGGAAACGTGACCCAGGGACGGTGCATACCCATCAGTACTTGCGATAGCATCATTTGGTCCGACAACCCCAACAAGCTGGTAGTAACTTTTGGGCTGGATGAAGCGTTAGTAGTGGACACGGCCTCAGCGCTGCTAGTAGCCGACAAGCGGCGCTGCCGAGACATGAACAAGGTAACCGAGGAAATTGCCAAACGGGGATGGCAACGATTCTTGGACGCTGATATACTAGCTGGCAATAAGAGCGAGGCCGGCCGGGCTAGCGCCAAGGGTGCGGCTGCCGGCCGCGCCTGAGGTCATTTGTGCGCACGCCGTTTTCATCACCGGAAACCAAGGAACCAGCTGGAACCGACCGGGTAGGCTTGACCGTCTAGTAGGTATGGCGTATATTAGCGCCGGAAGGGTGTGGTGGAAACGGCAGAAGCGCGCGGTTACAGCAGCCCTGACCGCCCGGGCGCCTCGGGGGTAGCCCGGGGGCAACTGGAAGCCCTCATCAGGCTTGCCCGCCCCAAGCAATGGGCCAAAAATGGTTTCCTCTTTGCCGCCCTAGTGTTTTCCGGCAACCTTTTTAGCCCCCGGCCGCTGGCGACGGTAATCTTAGCTGCCATCTTTTTCAGCCTGGGTTCAAGCGCGGTCTATGTTTTTAACGACTTGGCGGATATGGAAAGCGACCGCCTCCACCCCAAGAAGAAGTACCGCCCTCTGGCTGCCGGCATTATTTCCCCCGGACAGGCCTGGGCCTTTCTGGCAGCACTTTTGGCAGTAGCTTTAGTGGGCAGCTTTTGGTTGGAAACTGACCTGGCGCTAATCCTCTTGCTTTATGTGGCCATCAACCTAGCCTATTCGCTCTGGCTTAAAAACGCATTTCTCCTGGACGTATTTATCGTGGCGGCCGGGTTTGTGCTACGGGTGGTAGCCGGGGCCCTGGCTATCCAGGTGCGGGTTTCCCCTTGGCTTTTCGTCTGCACCCTGCTTTTGGCATTGTTCTTGGCCCTATGCAAGCGCCGGAACGAGCTCCGGGTATTGACCGCTGAAGCCGGCAATCACCGCCAGGTGCTGGACTTTTATTCGGTGCCGCTTCTGGACCAGATGGTGACCATCATTTCCGCCGCTACCATCGTCGCCTACAGCCTTTATACTTTCCTGGCCAGCCCCCGGTCAGAGCTAATGCTTACCATTCCCTTCGTGATCTATGGCCTATTTCGTTACCTTTATTTGGTCCAGCAAAAGGATATCGGCGGCCACCCCGAGGAAATTCTATTGACAGATGTGCCCACCATAGTAAACTTGATTTTATGGCTGCTCACGGTAGTGGTTTTGCTTTATGCCTTCTAGCTTGGCGGGAGAAGCGGCAGAATGTCGAGGCGGCATAGAAATGTAAAAGAGTTGGTTGGGCAGAACTGGAGTTGAAAAAATGCAGCAGTACGTCATTCTACTTACTAGCGTTATCTTGGGCGGCTTGGCTCAACTGGCCATGAAGAAAGGAATGATGGGAGAAGCACCTGGAGGGGGTTTCTCCTTGGTGGCCATTATAACCAAAGTCTTCACATCGCCATATGTGTTTTTGTGCCTGGCCCTCTATGGGCTGAG
>JACIYF010000108.1 GCA_014360065.1 Clostridia bacterium
TCAATGCTTTCAGGGTAAGTTGCCGCCGATTATTGGGATTCTTACCTTCCTTGATGCCAGAAATTTAAAACTGGGGATGACCCAGCACTTTTAAAATCGATCCACTCATTGGTCTAAAAAAATGACTGGGGCCGCAAGAAAGCAACCCCAGCCTCGTGCCTAAGTTGATTGCTCTACTAGCCAACCCGGCTGGCCAATTTCCGGCCTTCTACGTGCTCTTTCCACTCCTCCTCTAACTCCGACTGGAAGCGGGGATGAGCAATGGCCATCAGTGCCTCCGCCCGCTGGCGCAGGCTCTTTCCGCGGAGGTAAGCTACACCGTACTCAGTAACCACTACGTCCACAGCATAGCGAGGCGTAGTCACAGGAGTGTATGGATTCAGATACGGAACTATCCTTGAGACTTTACCTCCAGCGGCCGTCGACGGCATGGCAATGATGGACATCCCCCCAGGAGAGCGGCGGGCCCCCTCCACAAAGTCCATCTGCCCGCCTACGGCGCTAATTTGAACCCCGCCTATTGCTTCGGCATTGACTTGCCCCATTAAGTCGACCTCAACTGCAGAATTGATGCTTATCAAGTTGTGCAGCTGGCCAATAACTGCGGGGTCATTTACATAATCAACCGGCAACATCTCGACCATCGGGTTGTCATCCACGAAGTCGTACAGCTTTCTAGTCCCCATAAGGAAGGTAGCCACTAACCGACCTCGGTGGTGCTCTTTAAGTTGATTGGTAATTACTCCCTTTTCAACCAAATCCACGGTGCTGTCAGAGAACATCTCGCTATGGATGCCGAGATCCTTGCGGTCGGTCAGGTAACGCGCTACGGCGTCGGGTATCCCACCGATGCCCAGCTGTAGGGTAGCCCCATCAGGTATTAGCTCGGCCACATTATGCCCGATGGCATCTATAACCGCGTCCGACTGCACAGGTGGGAATTCCCGTAATGGCTCCTCAGATTCTACTACCCAGTCAATGTTACTGATGTGAATAAAGTTCCCCATAGTCCTTGGCATCTGCGAGCGCACCTCAGCAATCACTACCCGAGCACAGCTGGCTGCTGCCACTGCATAATCAACTCCAATACCAAAGCTACAAAAGCCATGGCGATCTGGTGGAGAAACGCAGATCATGGCTACATCCACGGGTAAGAGGTTATCATAGAAGAGTCTAGGAATCTCGAAGAATCGGCAGGGAGTATAATCAGCCCGCCCTGATGCAACCGCATCCCGTGTACTGGGCCCAGCAAAAAGTACGTTGGGACGAAAGGCTTCCTGCATTCCTGGTTGGGCATAAGGGGCGGGTCCAGCCGCTACCATTTGCACTATCTCAACGTTTCGCAGTTCGTCCCGCCGTTGGCACAAGCTCTTCAACAGAACATCTGGCTGGGCATTGAAGTTGCCTACCACTACTCGAGAATTGGATTCAATGACAGATACCGCCTTTTCAGGGGTAACTAACTTGCTACGATACTCCTCTTGCCACCGCATAAGTAATCCCTCCGCCTCCAAAATCTCTTATCTCTCTATCATCATCTTTGTTCTTTTGGTCACAATGTTATTGTACTACAACCAGAAGCTCCCGGGGCGACTTTTCTTTCCGTAGAGCTTTGCGCTGTTGGAACCCGGGCATAGATAGCTTGCGCCTTTTAGGGCGCTCGGCGGTATTTGTTTAGCTTGCGGGCCACGGTGGACTGGTTTACTTTCAAGGCTTTGGCCGCCTTATAGGTGCTGCCGTAAACATCAACCGCTTTCTCAATCAGCTGCCGTTCAACCTCGTCAACAGCTTGTTTCAGCGGCAAGATCCCGCTTACAGTCACCTGGTTCCGGGAGACTTGGTAGCCTGGTTCGGCCATTTCGATAGGAAGATTGTCCTTGGTAATCACCGGGCCAGGGGCGGTTACCAGGAGCCGCTCCACCATGTTCTGTAGCTCGCGAACATTGCCTGGCCAGGCATACTGTAAGAAGGCATCCCATACCTCGGGACTAAAATCCTTTTCAAGTTTATACTCATGGCGAAAGCGTTTTAGGAACTCTCGGGCCATGGGAATTATTTCCTCCTTGCGCTCCCGCAATGGCGGCACCTTGATAGGAACCACGTTGAGGCGAAAGTAGAGATCCTCCCGGAAACGCCCCTCCTCTACCATGGCCTGGAGATCCTGATTGGTGGCAGCTATGATCCGGACATTTATTTGCCGGGCCTTGACTCCGCCCACCCGGACAATTTCCCGGTCCTGAATAGCGCGAAGCAACTTTACTTGCAAAGCCAAGGGAAGTTCAGCAATCTCATCCAAGAATAGGGTGCCATTATGGGCTAATTCAAACATGCCCGGCTTGCCCTCGCGGCTGGCCCCGGAGAAAGCCCCGGGCTCATACCCAAAGAGCTCGGACTCTAGCAGGCTCTCAGGAATAGCACCGCAGTTAATTTTAATGAAGGGGCCTGATTGGCGAGGGCTGTTGTTGTGAATGATGCGGGCCACCACATCCTTACCCACCCCGGATTCGCCTAGAATCAGCACGGTTGAATCTACCCGGGCCACCCGTAGAGCCAAATCAATAACCTTTTCCATGGCCACCGAGTTAATGACTATCCCGTTTTGATTGTTCAGCCGTGACCGCAGTTCCTGCAGCTCAGCCTGGTAGCGTAAGCTGAGCTCACGGGTAGCCTCTAGTTGAGTCTTCAAATCATTAAGCTCGCTTAAATCCCGGACGTTTAGTACCACCCGCCGCACCTCGCCTTGGGAGTCGAAGACCGGATTGCCGGTAACCAAGAGCTGGTTGCCCGATCCTGTCTCCACTACCATGCTTACCGCGGACCGCGCCTTTAGCACTGGATCCACCAAGGAAGCCGACAGCAGCCCCTCCTTAACTAGCTGTTCCATGGTTTTACCTACGATGGCCTCAGGGGTAAGACCGGAGAGGCGGGCATGAGCCCGATTGACCCTTAAGATCCGGCCTTCAGCATCGGTGATAATGATGCCGTCATAAGAAGCTTCGATTATGGCTTCCAGTTCGCTATTCAGGTTCTTTACGCTGGTAAGCTCCTCCGCGATACCTTCCATCTCGGATACGTCCTGAAAGACTCCAACTGCTCCCACCACTTCTCCATCCTCAACAATAGGAGTGCGGTTAGTGAGATAGGTTCGCGGCCCGCGGGAATAACGGATGGTGAATTTATACCCGTACTGCTTTTCCCCAGTCTTTAGGATGTCTAGAAGCCCTAGGGGAATAACAACCTGGGACAAGTGCTTGCCAATCACGTCCGCCTTGGGGCGCCACACTAGCTTTTCGGCCGCTTCGTTATAGAAGGTTACTAGCCCATCCTTATCAATGGCAATGATGGCATTGTGGGCTGACTCCAAAATGCTTTCCAGCTGCTTAATTCGGCCCTGATAACGTTCGGTCATGGCCCGGGCTACAGCAGCTGCATTTAAAGTACCGACTAAGCGCCCGCTTTCATCCACGGCTAATAGCCAGGGTACAGAAACGGGCCAGACCTCCTCCGGTGAAGACTCGGCCGGCACTATGGCCCATTTGCCTGAAGCCCAATGGGCCACACTGGCCTTGGCTTTGGCTGTCGAGGTTGCCTGTGACGTCGAGGCAGACCCCGTAGCTTTGCACCCACTATTGATCTCTAAGAGATACTCGAGGAAGTCGCGTTCGGTAAGCAAACCCACCGGCCGCACCGATTGGGCCACGATCGGCACTACCTCCGGCCTGCCCTTTTCTTGCCAGAGCTCGAAAGCCTCTTGCATGCTCTGGTATTTCTTTACGCTTAGGATTACAGAATCCATAAGATTGCGAATCCGCACTATGAACCACCCCACCCACGGGACCACACTATTGGCTACGTTGGCTATCTTATACGAATTCGCCGCTTGGCCAACCAAAACCTGCTTTGACTAATCAATAAAAGAAGAGCCCAGGAAAACCCGGGCCCGAGCTTATTCTTTACCCATTTCTTACCGTATTACTCCAGTTACTACCAGCAATATGAAGATGCTATAAAAAACACCCCCGCCCAACAAAATGTGGGGCGTTAAATACCGCTTGCGGAGGATTTGCAGATAGACCAAGCCGGCTGAAGCTAGAGCCAAGACCGCGCTGAGCATGGCTCCCCGGGTCAGCACCCAGGAAGTCAGAGTGATGCCCACAGCGGGTATAATGGAGCTCTGAAACACCATGGCTCCGGTAATATTTCCAAGCGCCAGGGTGTCTTTTCCTCGCCCGATCCAGATGACGCTGTTGAATTTCTCCGGCAGCTCGGTAGCAATCGGGGCAATAATAAGCGCCAATACGAAAGGTGGCACGCCCAGCATGGTGGAGATGTCCTCGACCCCTCTTACAAACAAGCGGGCTCCACCCACGATCATCCCTAGGGCAACTGCTACTTGTAGGAACACCAGAGCGGTGGGGGGATTGCTGGTGAAGCGATAGAAGTAAAGAGGGTTCATCTCCTCATCAGCGCCTTCACCTTGCCCATGCTTGACTGTTAGGTAAGCATAAGTGCCATAAGCCAACACCAAGGCTGTAGCAATGAACTCTTTAAAGATATGCTGGTGCAAGAAAGCAGCAGAAATGGCGATGGTATAAACCAATAAAAAGAAGCCTAGATCACGGCTCATGATGGCAGTATCTAAGTCCATACGCGGGTAATTGGGCCGTCGCTTCCGGTAAGCCACCGCCGCCAGGCCGGTGATAAAGAAAGCCAGGGTGCTGAGCATAAACGGTGCCCCTAAAATAGCACCGATACCGATGCTTTCCCCTGATGCTTGGCCGCCAAAAATGATGGCAATGATTGGCACCATCGTTTCCGGCAAAGCAGTCCCAACCGCCGCCAATATGGATCCCACTGCGCCTTCGCCAAGATTAAACTTTTTTCCCAGCCATTCCACGCCGTTGGTGAAAAATTCTGCTCCAGCTAGTATTACTGCCAAACTTAAGACTAGTAGTATGATATCGAGCACGGTCTACCCTCCTACAGATGTCCTGCTACTTGGGAAAGCTTTGATCTTAGCATCGACTGTCCTTGCCTTACTAAAATAACATAAAATGACGACACCTCACCTCCCTTGGGCGGCAAGGTCTCGCCTTTTCTTGCTAGGACCGGGCGGAAAGCCGTGCTGACGACCCTAGCCACCGGGGGCAAAGCCCGCCGGAGCTACTCCCCTTGACCCAATTAACCTTTAACGCGGTCTTACGAAAGCTAAACAGCTGACTTTTATTTTACCCCTGCATGTCCACCAATGCCATCTGGTTTTGTATAGGAAAGCAAGCTAGATTCCGGTCAGCCGGCGATAAATCCTGTTTCCGACCCAACGAGCAACAACGTTGAACACTAATACTACAACCATGAGCACAGCTGCTGATCCATCAGCTACCCGGCGCAGATCGGGAATTAAGCCTTCGGCGTTTACCTTCCAGATATGGACCGCCAATGAGGCAGCTGGGCGAAAAGGATTGAGCGGAGAGGCAGGATAGGTAGGGTTCCACTGACCGAAGTCTAACGGCGGGCTGGAAATCCCAGCGGTGTAAAGCAGGGCAGCTGCCTCACCAAAACACCTACCGGCAGTCAAGATAATACCCGTAACAATACCTGGGAACGCCGAGGGTATGAGGACCCTAGTAATGGTCTGCCAGCGACTGGCTCCCAAAGCCAGGCTAGCCTCCCTGAGCTCAGGGCCCAAGTTGCGCAGGGATTCCTCGGAAATCCGTACCATCACCGGAAGATTAAAGACAGTCAATGCTAAGGCTCCACTGGCTACCGAGAAACCCCATCCCATGTAGTTTACAAAGATTAATAGGCCAAACATGCCTACGACAATGGAAGGTAGGGAGGCCAAAGTTTCAGTGCTGAGCCGTACAAAAGAAGTAAAGAGCGAAGGGCGGGCGTACTCAGCCATATAAATCCCGCCTCCCACCCCCAAGGGTACGGTGAGCAGCATGGATAAGATTAAGAGATAAAAGGAGTTGAACAGTTGCGGGCCGATACCGCCGCCGGCGCGTAAGTTTTCGGGAGGGCGGGTCAAGAAGTCCCACGAGATGGAACCGGCTCCCCGGTAGAGCACGTAACCGATAAACCACAACAGAAACCCAACAATCAATAATGCGCCGCACCAGAAAAGCATAGTGGCCGCCTTATCTGCCAGCCTAGCGTTCAACGTACTTCCCTTCCCTTTGCTGCCATTCGTGCTAGCAAGATGAATATACAAGTCATGACCAGGAGCATAAGGCTCATGCTCCAAAGGGCATTGTTCCAGGTTGATCCGCTCACGGTGTAGCCCATATCCAAAGTGATGGCGCTAGTTAAAGTGATAACTGGGTCAAGGATGGAATGGGGAATATGCCTAACATTGCCGATGACCATCTGTACTGCCAAAGCCTCACCAAAGGCTCGGGCTAAACCTAGGATAATCCCGGTCAGGATGCCTGGCTTTGCCGCCGGCAGGAGCACCAACCTAATAGTCTGCCACCTGGTACTGCCCAGAGCGTAGGCAGCTTCCTTTAGGCTGCTTGGTAGGGCCCGCAAGCTATCCGCAGATAGGCTAGCGATGGTAGGGAGAATCATAATGCCAAGGACGATCCCGCCCGCTAGCAGGCTGAAGCCCATTCCCCCAAAGCGCTCCCGTACCAGAGGCACCAGCACCACCAGCCCAGTATAACCGTAGACTACCGAGGGAATTCCGGCCAATAACTCGATGGCTGGCTGCAGCACTTGCCTACCCCAGGAAGGAGCAATCTCAACCAAAAAAACAGCAGCAATGATAGCGGTGGGGGCCGCCAAAAGCACCGCTAGACCAGAGGTAAGAAGGGAACCTATACTCATGGTTAGAGAACCTAGGAGAGGACCGCCCTGGCTGGCTGGTAGTTCTGGATTCCATTCGCTACTGAAAAGAAACTTAAAAACACTGATCTTATCGACCACAAAAGTAGTTAAGCCCTGGCGAGCTACGAAAACTACAATGGCTAAGGTTATAAGAATTACTAGGGCCGCGCAACCGTATACCAGTATGCGACCGGCCGTTTCTTTTCGGAGTTTTGCCAACCATCGCCCCAATTTCGCCACATTCATGCCTCCCACGCGCTCATTTTACCGGAGCTTGGTTAAGATATTGTTAGCGGTGGGTTAAGGTTGCCTTAGAAACCATGGGAATCCAAAAGGGCCGCGCCTGTAGGGCGCGGCCCCTAGTTCTTCCAACTTGCCTATGTCGAGGCTTGGCTCCGCAGCCCAGGACTCCTGCCTATACCGGCATGGCAAATGCTGCAGACCAGCTTAAAGCTTCTTAACGTTTCCGCTAGCATCCCTTTCTACCTTCATATCGGTAATGGGGATGTAACCCTCCTGAACCACCAGCGTCTTTTGTATTTCATCGCTGAGAATGTAATCGAGAAATGCCTTAGTTAGCCCGCTCGGCTCACCTTTGGTGTACATATGCTCATATGCCCAAACCGGATAGGTTCCATTGGCAACGTTCTCCTTGGTAGGTGCCACCCCATCCAAGCTTACCACCTTGATGGAATCATCCAGGTAAGAAAGAGCTAAGTAACCAATTGCCCCCGGGGTCTGACTTACGATCTGCTTTACAGTACCCGAAGCTTCTTGCTCAATGCCCTTGGCTTCTTCCTTGCCGTCCAATGCAAATTTCTTGAAGGTGGCTCGGGTCCCAGAGCTAGCCGGCCGGTTGACCAGGGTTATCTTAACGTCTGGTCCACCTACATCCTTCCAGTTAGTGATCTTGCCAGTCCAGATGTCAATCATCTGCTGCTTAGTGAGGTTAGTAACCTTAGCTCCTACCCCTGGATGTACCACAGCGGCCATGGCCACAACGCAAACTTTGTGATCCTTTAGTTGAGAAGCTTCTTCTGGCTTCAGCTTTTCCTCCGCAAATAAGTCCGAATTTCCAATCTGAAAACCGCCTTGGAGTACCTGCGTCAAACCGGTACCGCTACCCCCACCTTGAACCGAAATCTGAGCCCCGGGATTCTTAGCCATAAACTGCTGGGCCGCAGCATCCACAAGGGGCTGAAGAGCAGTAGATCCGCCAGCAACGATGGAACCGGTCACCCCTGACGTGCTTCCGCCAGTGTTGCCACCAGTAGACGGGGTTTCCTTTGGCTTACCGCAACCTACTACTGCCACTGCCAACGCCAGCACCAGACTCATCAACAGCACTCCCCTACCGAACCTCTTGTTTACCAAACTCCATCCTCCTCCTTGGGTTTTGGGTGCCAGTTTGGAACCCGCCGAGTTTTCCGGCTTCAGGCTAAGTATAGCTGAAGCTAGTTAAATGGAAAGTAAAGGCATGTTAAAAGTAAGTTCATTGATAAGAGAAAGGGTTAAAGAATGTGCAGGCAAGAA
>JACIYF010000109.1 GCA_014360065.1 Clostridia bacterium
AACCAATGGCCAGGCGGTTTACCCCACCCCGGTGGTAGGCATGGTAGGGCTGATTCCCGATCTAGACCAGACGGTGGGGGCAGGTTTTAAAGAGCCGGGAGATTTGGTGGTGCTCTTAGGTGAGACCAAGGAAGAGCTAGGCGGGTCGGAATACCTGAAGCTAGTTCACGGCGTGGTGGCGGGCTCACCCCCGGAGCTAGACCTTAGCCGGGAGCGGGCGGTGCAGGAGCTATGCCGGCAGGCCATCCGCAAGGGCCTTTTGCATTCGGCCCACGATTGCTCCGAGGGCGGGCTGGCGGTGGCGCTGGCGGAAAGCTGCCTGTTGGGCGGCTGGGGAGCTGAGACCGAGATAACCCTTGGGCAAGCTGGCGCTGGCCGCCTTAGCTTGGCGGCAGCCCTATTTGCCGAGAGCCAGTCCCGCATCCTGGTTTCTTTGCCGGAGCGGAACCTGGAGGAGTTGCAGAGGCTAGCTGAGGAGCTAGGAGTGCCCCTGCAGGTCTTAGGTAGGGTAAAGGGGAAGCGATTGCGGGTTGCAGTTAAGGACTTGCCGGGGGAGAGCGGAGCTGCTGTGGCCACCAGCGAGACCACCGGTGGGGCCGCCGGTGCGACGCCGCATGATGTGGGCTTGGCAAAGCTAGTTGTTGACTTACCCTTGGAAATAATGGAGCGAGCTTGGCGGGAGGCGATAGCGTGGGCCATGAGCTGAGCTTTTGCCCAAAGGGGTGCCCGGGCAGGGAGAGCAAAGTTGGGCCGGGCGTTAGCCAAACCGGACTAGTACTAGCAGCGGGCGCGGGGGCTTGGGACCTGGATAAGCCTCGGGAGGAGTGCGGCGTATTCGGGATCTATGCTCCAGGCGAAGATGTAGCCCACATCACCTATTATGGTCTCTATGCCCTCCAACATCGGGGCCAGGAAAGCGCCGGGATCGCCGTCTCCGATGGCCAGGAGGTTAAGCTCTATAAGAACATGGGCTTAGTATCCGAGGTCTTTAGCGAGGAGAGGCTGGAACGCCTGCGGGGGCATCTGGCCATCGGCCATGTCCGCTATTCCACTACCGGCTCCAGCATCCCTGCCAACGCCCAGCCCCTTTCCTTTCAATACTTGCGGGGGACGGTGGCCCTGGCTCATAATGGCAACCTTACCAATGCCGCCGAGCTCCGGCGCAATTTGGCCAGCACCGGCTCGGTCTTCCAATCCTCCACCGACAGCGAGATTATCGCCAACCTGATTGCCCGCTACGGGCAAAACACCATCGAGGAAGCGGTCCTAAAGTGCATGATCGACATCAAGGGTGCATATTCCCTGGTGATTATGACCGAAGACAAGCTGCTGGGCGTTCGTGACCCTTACGGCATAAGGCCCCTATGCCTGGGGAAGCTGGGGGATAATTACGTCATCGCCTCGGAATCCTGTGCCCTGGACGTGATTGGGGCGGAATTCTGGCGGGATGTGAAACCCGGAGAGATCGTAATCATCGATGGCCATGGCCTGCAAAGCATCCGGGCGCTGCCGGGGGTGCGCCGGGCGCTCTGCATCTTCGAGTTTGTTTACTTTGCCCGGCCGGACAGCACCATCGACGGCCTGACGGTAAATGAGGTGCGGCGGGAAATGGGGCGGCGCTTGGCCCAGGAAGCCGAGGAGGGAGGGGCCCAGGCCGATATCGTGGTGCCGGTGCCGGATTCCGGCACGGCGGCGGCCATGGGTTATGCCGAGCAATCCGGCCTTCCCTTTAAGGAGGGCTTGATGAAGAACCGCTATATCGGCCGGACCTTTATTCAGCCCTCTCAAAAGATGCGGGATCTAGGGGTGCGCATCAAGCTTAACCCCATTCGCCAGATCCTGAAGGGTCAGCGTATCATCCTGGTGGATGATTCCATCGTCCGGGGGACTACCAGCCGGCAAATCGTGCAGATGCTCCGGGATGCTGGGGTGAGCGAGGTGCATATGGTCATAAGCTCGCCGCCAGTCCTTTACCCCTGCTATTACGGCATCGACACCACCCGCAACGGGGAGCTGATTGCTGCTACCCACTCGGTGGAGGAGATTGCCCAGCTCATCGGGGTGGATAGCTTGCGGTATCTTAGCCTGGAGGGGATGCTGGGGGCCATGGGCCAGGATCCGGGAAGCTTTTGCGCCGCTTGCTTTGACGGTAACTACCCGGTGGAGATACCTTCAGGGCCAGAGGCCGGGAAGCTGGCCTTGGAGCAGAAAGGCGGGGTAAGAAGTGACTAATGGCATGACCTACCGCTCGGCTGGGGTAGACATCGACGCCGGCAACCGCTTGGTGGGGCTGATCCGGAACTTAGTAAAGCCGACTTACCGCCCTGAGGTTCTGGATGAGGTGGGCGGGTTTGGTGGACAATTTCGCCTGGATGTAAGTAAGTATAAGGAGCCGGTGCTAGTGGCCGGGGCCGATGGGGTGGGGACTAAGTTAAGGGTGGCCATGGAGATGGGGGTCCACCATACGGTGGGCATCGATTTGGTGGCCATGTGCGTCAACGATGTTTTGGCTCAGGGAGCTGAGCCTTTATTTTTCTTGGATTACTTAGCGGTGGGAAAGCTAGTGCCGGAACAAGCTGCCGAGATTATAAAGGGGGTGGCGGAGGGCTGCCGCCAAGCTGGGTGCGCCCTCTTAGGCGGCGAGACGGCGGAGATGCCCGACATGTATGGCCCTTCTGACTACGATCTGGCTGGCTTTGCGGTGGGGGTGGCCGAGCGGAGCCGGATCATCGACGGGTCGGCCATTGATGCGGGTGACGCCATCCTTGGACTCGCCTCCAACGGCCTCCATTCCAACGGCTATAGCTTGGCTCGGAAAGTGCTTTTAGGGCCGGTGGAGGATAAACCGGCGCTAGGGCTAGGTGACCCGGTTGCTGAATTAGGGTGCACCTTGGGAGAGGAACTGCTAAAGCCCACCCGCATCTACGTGCCCTTGGTGTTGCCGCTATTAGAAAAATACGAAATCCATGGCCTGGCCCATATTACCGGGGGCGGGTTGGTGGACAACATTGGCCGCATCCTTCCTCCTGGGCTAGTAGCGGTGATCCAAAGGGGCAGCTGGCCGGTTCCTCCCGTCTTTAGGCTGATCCAGGAGCGGGGCCAGGTGATAGAGGCGGAAATGTGCCGGGTATTCAATTTAGGCTTGGGCTATGTAATAGTGGCGCCACCGACGGCGGCGGAAGCGATGGCGGCCGAGCTTTCCCGCCAGGGCGAGCGATGCTGGGTGGTGGGGGAAGTTAAGGACCAGCCCCACCCTGCTGCTGGAGGCAGCCAGAACGGGAAGCATGACTGGCCAAACAAGGTAGTATTTGTGTAAGGTCGAGAAGTGCTCCACGCTGTCACTGGCAGTACGAAGAAATAGTAGCGGTGGCTTTAGGTGGCTCCGCGAAGGGTTACGGAGCGAAGGAACAGCGGGCCAGGCCTGGAGGCAAATGGTATTTCCCAAGGAAGGGCCAGAGATTGTGAGCGCAGGTGCTTAAAGGGGGCGGTAGCTTGAATATTGGGGTGTTGGCTTCGGGACGAGGGACTAATTTGCAAGCCATTATCGATGCCATTGAACGAGGCGAGCTCCATGCCCAGGTGGCGGTGGTGATAAGCGACCGCCGGGACGCCCTGGCCCTCGAGCGGGCTAGGCAGCACGGCATCCCGGCCGTATTCCTGGATCCTAAGCTCTATCCAAGCCGGGAAGCCTATGATCTGGCGGTAGCGGAGGAGCTAAAACGCTACCAGGTAGAGGTGGTAGCGTTGGCGGGTTACATGCGGCTGGTCACTCCGGCCTTTTTAGCCCGTTTTCCCCTGCGGGTGGTAAACATTCACCCCGCCCTTTTGCCCTCCTTTCCGGGGGTGGAGGCCCAGCGCCAGGCGGTGGAATATGGGGTCAAGTACTCCGGGTGCACGGTCCACTTCGTGGATGAGGGGATGGACACCGGGCCCATCATTGCCCAAGCGGTGGTCCCGGTGCGCGATGATGATACCGCCGAGAGCCTGGCCGAGCGCATCCTTAAGGAGGAGCATCGCCTCTACCCCTATGTGCTAGAGCTCATAGCCCAAGGACGGGTGGAGGTGCGGGGACGGAAAGTTTATATTCATTAGGCTCTTTGGCAGTAGCCACTGCCCGCATGAGATGGCATGAAAAAGTGTGTGGATCCGGAAGAAGTATGAAAACGTTGGGGCTGCTGGTGCCAGGCGACTTTGGGCGAGCCTTGCGAGCCGTTGGCGAGACTGAGCCCGGAGGCGGGCCGGAGGACACGATGTCCGGAGCCGGCCACGGACATGGAGGTCCGATTGGCCGGGAAGCCCGCCGAAGGCCGAGGGGGAGCCATACGGATCGCCGGTGAGTCCATTTGGAGCCTGTGCCAGCGCCCCAGCATGAGGCATGTTTCCGGTATACCTATGTGGTGGACGAGGAGGTAGCGAAATTGGCGAAACGGGCGATTATTAGCGTTTCCAACAAGGAAGGCATAGTGGAATTAGCCCGGGGGCTACTAGAGCTTGGCTGGGAGATAGTCTCCACCGGCGGCACTGCCCAGGCCCTGCGGGCGGCTGGCATCCAGGTTACCTACATTAGTGACGTCACTGGCTTCCCAGAAATCTTGGACGGTCGGGTTAAAACCCTTCACCCCAAGGTGCACGGGGGTATCCTGGCCCGCCGTACCCCGGAGCACTTGACCGAGCTGGAAGCCCAGGGGATCATCCCCATCGACTTGGTGGTGGTTAACCTTTACCCGTTCCAAGCGACCATTGCTAAGCCGCAGGTTACGTTGGAAGAAGCGGTGGAGAACATCGATATCGGCGGCCCCACCATGGTCCGGGCGGCAGCCAAGAACTTTGAGTCGGTAGCCATTGTGGTTAACCCAAAGCGTTATCCCCAGGTGCTGGCCGAGATTCGCGAGCAGGGCGAGGTAACCCTGGCTACCCGCCGGCGCCTGGCCTTGGAGGCTTTTCAGCATACCGCCCAGTATGATGCTGCCATCAGCGCCTACTTGGAACAGGCCTTCAGGGAGGTTGAGGCAGCTCGGGCTGAGACCAGGGTCCAGGCTGCGGAAGGCGAGACCATCTTCCCGGAGGTATTGACCTTTAGCGCCGCCAAAGTTCAGGACCTGCGCTACGGGGAAAACCCGCATCAAAAGGCAGCTTTTTACCGGCTCATGAAGGCTCCCGCCTGGACCGTAACTGGAGCCCAGCAGCTACAAGGAAAAGAGCTTTCCTACAACAATATTGTTGACGTTCAGGCCGCCTGGGAACTGGTGCGGGAGCTCAAACCCCCGGCGGCAGTGATAATTAAGCATACTAACCCTTGTGGTGCAGCTTTGGGCAAGACGCTCTTTGAGGCCTATACCAAAGCTTACGCGGCCGATTCGGTCTCCGCCTTTGGCGGCATCGTTGGCCTCAATGTACCCGTTGACCGGGAGACGGCGGAGAAAATGGCGGAAACCTTCTTGGAAGCGGTGATTGCCCCCGATTTTGAGCCTGAGGCTCTGGAGGTGCTGAGCGCCAAAAAGAATCTGCGGCTTCTGCGAACTGGCAGCTTGGGTGAGGGCCAGAGCTTGCCGGGTTTTGACATCAAAAGTGTGGGCGGGGGCCTTTTGGTACAGGAGTGGGACCAAGCTCGGACTACAGCGGCTGACCTTAAGGTGGTGACCGAAAAAGCCCCCACGCCCGAGCAGGTGGAGGAGCTTCTCTTTGCCTGGACTGTGGTCAAGCACGTGAAGTCCAACGCCATCGTGGTAACCAAGGGCGGAGTGACGTTGGGAGTAGGAGCTGGCCAGATGAACCGAGTGGGGGCGGCCAAGATTGCCCTGGAGCAGGCCGGGGAACAAGCCCGGGGAGCGGTCCTGGCCTCCGATGCTTTCTTCCCCTTCCCCGACACCGTGGAAGAAGCAGCCAGGGCGGAGATCGCAGCTATCATCCAACCCGGCGGCAGCGTTCGTGACCAGGAAGCCATCGATACTGCCAACCGCTACGGCCTAGCCATGGTCTTCACTGGACAGCGCCATTTCCGGCACGGGTAAACCGGGTAGCGGGAGCGTAAGGATAACCCAGGCCCGCCCTGACCTTGGCCCTAGGGGGATCAGGTTTTGGAGTTCGGCTGGGTTAGCGGTTGTGTTTACTTTCGCTTTAGCCTTACCGAGGTGAAGCGGTACTAAGATGGGTCTTCGAGAATGTTTTCGTACTCCGTAACGTCACCTAGCCAAATGGTGAAGCGGTACTAAGATGGGTCTTCAAGGGGGGACTAGGTTTGCGCATACTGGTGGTGGGCGGCGGGGGCCGCGAGCACGCTTTGGTTTGGAAGCTCTCCCAGAGTCCAATGGTGGATGCCATTTATTGTGCTCCTGGCAATCCGGGTATAGCTGAGAAGGCATCCTGCGTTCCTATAAGCTCTGAGGACCTGGAGGGGCTTTTGGAGCTGGCTCAGGAGAAGCACATCGATCTTACCGTAGTAGGGCCGGAGGCGCCCTTGGTAGCCGGCATTGCTGACCTTTTCGCCCAACATGGCCTTAGGGTTTTCGGTCCTTTCCAGGCGGGGGCGAGGCTTGAGGGCAGCAAGGTCTGGGCCAAGCAGTTCATGGAGAAGTATGGAATTCCTACGGCTCGGGCCCGCTACTTTAACCAAGCGGCTGCAGCCAAGGCTTATGTTGAAGAGGTGGGAGCTCCTCTGGTGGTCAAGGCTGACGGGCTGGCGGCCGGCAAAGGAGTGACCGTGGCTGCCACCAAAGAGGAAGCCTGGGCCGCGATAGAAAACTGTATGGAGAAAGGGGCCTTTGGAGCGGCCGGGAAAAAGGTGGTAATTGAGGAATTCCTGGAAGGCGAAGAGGTTAGCATCCTCGCTTTTACCGATGGGCACACCATTGTTCCCATGGTCCCTAGCCAGGACCACAAACGGGCCTATGATGGCGATCAGGGCCCCAACACCGGCGGCATGGGCGCCTACTCCCCTCCACCGGCCTATACTGCCGATATTGCTGAGCGGGTGGAAGCGGAAATACTGCAGCCCACGCTCATGGGTCTAGCCGCTGAAGGTATTGACTATAGAGGGGTTTTGTACGCGGGCTTGATAATTACCGCTGATGGGCCCAAGGTCCTGGAGTTCAACGTTCGCTTTGGCGATCCCGAAACTCAGCCGGTGCTTCTCCGCCTGGAAAGCGATCTATTGGAAATCATGTTGGCGGTGGTAGAAAGGCGGCTCAGCGAGGTGGCTCCCCGCATTGGCTGGTCCGACCAGGCCAGCGCTTGCGTGATCCTAGCTTCGGGCGGCTATCCCGGGCCCTATGTTGCCGGCCGACCCATTACCGGCCTGGATGGGCTACCACCAGGGGTAGTAGCCTTTCATGCCGGGACTAAGCGGGTGGATGGCCAACTGGTGACGGCTGGGGGGCGGGTACTGGGGATTAGCGCTTGCGGGCCCACGGTGGCCCAGGCTCTGGATCGGGTCTACCAGGCCATACCCAGCATTCATTTTCAGGATATGCATTATCGGCACGATATCGGCTGGCGGGCCGGGTACCACGGGTGCCAAGCTCAGGCGAGCAGCGGTTTCCTGGCACTGGACGGCCGTGATGGTGGCCCCAGGGCTGGCAATGGCAAAGCCGGTACATGGCCTTTTCGGCTGGGCGGGCCCGACTGAGTCTTCAGGGCCTGGGCTCGTCGAGCCGCCTGGTGGCTAAGGAACCATTGAGGTTATCATGTAGTGAAAAAATTTTCTTAGCTAGCAGGATTCAGTCGAAGAAGGTCGAATAGATTTAACAAGAACTGAACATTAGTTCATCTGGGTGAACAAAATTGCAGGTTGAGCTAAGGTGGTGCTAGTTTGGGGCGGCCGGGAAGTCGAGGGTGAAGATCCATTGCTAAGTATAGGCAGTAAACCTAGTTGATGATTAAGCAACAACCCGGCTGCAGTCCGAGCGACATAATTAGCAAAGGCAGTAGCAATCATTCTTGTCACCTTCTCGGTTGCCCCTAACTTTTTTAGCTGAAGGCTGGCCTCAGGCCGAGGGAGGATTTGGTAGGCAGGGCTAGTCTCTTCCGGTCGGCATATGTCTGTAGATAACGGGCAGGCAAGGCAACCTTAAAGGTGTAAAGGAAATCTGTCAGCTATTGGTTTTGCATATAGAACTTAGTTTATCTGTCTGTATTTACCGAAAGGATTGGCTTTGGGAAAGGAGAAACCATTTGCGAATGGGGGCAATGAAGTATGGCCGTTAGAA
>JACIYF010000110.1 GCA_014360065.1 Clostridia bacterium
GGAAGCGGATTCCCAGCCTACTAGCTGGTAAACCGGGCAGGAACTGCGGCAACAGCACACCGGCCACAGGTCAACGCTTCTCGCTCAAGGGAGGTAAAGAAACTTTGGTTTTCCTGGGTCACGCCCGTGCACCCCCTTTTACATACTTCTTGACCTCAGCCATTAAGCCCATGGCCACCGTAAAGCTGAGGGGATGAAGTAAGGCCGGCCAGGTATACAACTTGCCAGGGTTCATGATCCCCTGGGGATCAAGCTGCCTTTTTTGCGCCCGCTTTTCCTGAAGCTCCGAGCGGCCAAAGATGCGCCTCAGGTAGGGGGTGTTCCATAACCCTACTCCGTAAGGATGCCCGCCGTGGCGATAACCCACATCCTGAATCTTTTTTACTAGGCTAAGGCTTAAAATGTAGTCAAGGACCTTAGTCTCATCGGCAAAGAACAAGGTCATGATGGTTATCCTCTCTTGGCTAACCACATGGCCATAAGAGCAAAATAGCATTCGGTAACGGGCGGCCAGCCTCTTAATGTCAACAAGATATCCAGGCAGTTCGGATAGGGGCAGAAAAACTTCACCCCCCAGTTCCGAAGGCCCGCCGCGCTTGAGCCTTAGGGCCTTATACCTCTCTTGCCATTCCTTCTCGGCCACCAGCTCCGGTAACAAAGAAACCCCGGTTCTTCCTGCCATCAGGTCCCACATCAACTTCTCAGCCTGATCTAGTTCGGTTTCGTCCCCTTCATAATCCACCGCCAGCAAGTAGCCGGAGGTCACGCCCCCGGGAGCAATGTTCTGCCTGGCCATGGCTCGCAAGCAAGGATCATCGGTAAAATGTAGATTGTAGGGAACTATCTCAGCCCCAGCCAGTTGAGCCAACGCCCAAAGTATCTCCTCTAGCTCTGGCGCCCAAAGGAGGAAATGCTTCATGGGAGTTCGCTTGCGGATCTCCACCTCAACCTGGGTGACAATGCCCAAGGTACCTTCCGACCCCGCCAACCAGGCCAGGGGTGGGTCGCTGGCGGCGGTAAGCCTACGGATCTCGCCGCTGGGCAGGACTACCTCAGCGCTTTTTACCTGGGAAGCCAAGGGGCCGTATTTCAGGCTGCCAATGCCGTAGCCCATCATGCACAGCCAGCCGCCAACACTAGCAGCAGGAGCGCTGCTAGGAACGGATTTCGGGGCAAAGCCCCGGGCGCCTAGATAGCGCTCCAGTTCCCCCCAGGTAGTGGCTGCTTTGACTGTGACCGTCATCTGCTCAGCATCTAGGTCAACGACCCCCTTCAACATATTGAGGTCCAGTACAATGCCTCCCTTGACTGGCACCGAATCGAAGTAGACGGTTGAGGCTCCTGCCCGCGGGGTGACGGAGATTCCGGCAGAGCTGGCCAACTTCAATACTTGAGCTACCTCCTGGGCGCTAACTGGGCGCACCACCAGGTCCGGAGTAGTCTTGAAAAGCAAGTCCGCCAGCACTGCCGGCACCGGCGCTAAATCCCGGTTGTAGAGAAAGCGTTCAAATTGGGCATCGGTGGCCCGGGGACCAAAACTTTCCTTGATCTGCCGAAGGATCTCCTGCTTCACAGCCTTTCCACCTCTTCCCATGGGCGTCGGGATCGGTGCCCCTGGATTCACCCCCTACGCTCTACCGGGCGTGCTTGGCTATTTCCTCCCTGAGCCAAGGCTCCACTTGGTCACCGTGGAGCAGTTGGGACAGCCCTGCCTGCAAGTCCACCGGTTCCATTACCGCCACCCACCCCTGGCCATAGGGGTCGGCATTGAGCGGCTTGGGGTTGGCAGCCAAATCCTTGTTAGCTTCTACCACTTTGCCGTCCATAGGTACCTGGATTTTGCCGGCCCACTTGCCCGACTGCAAGGTAAACAAGGTTTTTCCGGCCTGCAAATCCTTGCCCACCCTAGGAACCCGAATAAAGGTAATCTCTCCCGCGCTCTGCTGCATGAAATCGGTAACCCCAATGCGAATCCGGTTACCCTCCACCTTTACCCAGGCATGGTCCCGGGTGTAATAGAGGTCATCAGGCATTTCATATTTATCGATCTTGGCCAACTTTGCTCCACCCCTCTTTTGGCCTCCCGAGGCCGAAACTCTATTCCTCAAAAGCCTCCAACGCCTTCAAGACGTTAACTGACAGGTAGGCCATGGATGGAGACCCGCCAAAAGATATGGCTACAGCCGCCGCCTCTAGGATCTCTTCGCGGGTAGCCCCCTCGGCCAAGGCTTGCTTGACATGAATGTTGATGCAGTACTCACACCTGGCGTAAAGGGCCACCGCCAGCCCGATCAGTTCTTTATACTTCCTCTCTAATTCGCCTTCCACATAAGCTGCTTGATCCATCTGTACAAAAGCTGCTGAAAGCTCCGGGCACTCCTCCTCGATTTGCGCCATTCCCTTCCCTAGTTCTGCCATCATTTCGTTAGGATCCCGCACCATTGTTGTCAACCTCCGCTCGTAGTAATCAACCGCTAGCTATCCATCTTTGGGCACGTCCCCGATCCTCAGTCAGGCTGCCGTGCCCAGCCCGCGGTCCGCCAGTTGGCTAGGCCCGCTCAACCCTACGCTTCTTTACTAGATAAAGATCTTATGGGGGTTCTCAATTAGATCTATTAGGACCTTGAGAAACTCTGCTGCTGGCGCGCCATCGATCACCCGGTGATCGAAGGCTAGGGAAAGGCCCATCATGGGCCGGATAGCAACTTGGCCGGCAACTACCACCGGCTTCTCCACCGTCCGGCCCACGCCCAGGATGGCCGATTCCGGCTGGTTGATAATGGGAGTAAACCAGTCTACTGAACCGTAGGCGCCCACATTGGTAATGGTAAAGGAACCACCGGTTACCTCATCGGGCTCAAGCTTTCCGCGGCGCGCCCGCTTGGCCAGGTCCTTGACCTCCTTGCTGACCTCGTAGAGGCTTTTCTGGTTAGCGTTGTGAACTACCGGCACGATAAGGCCATCCTCCAGAGCCACGGCCACCCCGATGTTGATGTCCTTCAGCACTTTGATCTGATCGCCATCCAGGGTGACATTGATGCGCGGCCGCATCTCCAGGGCCCTAGCTACTGCCTTCACCAGCAGGTCGGTGATGGAAACCTTGTCCCTCTCCTTAACCCCTTCATTGATATCCCTACGCAAGGCCAGCAGCTTAGACAGGTCCACGCTGGTATGGTGGGTGACCTTGGGAGCTATGTTCCAGCTATTGGCCATATTCTCCCCGATGGCCCGGCGCATGCCTTCGTAAGGTATGATCTCTAGGGTTGGCCGCTCCTCAGCCCCCGGCACCCCCTCAGCAATTGCCTTCTCTACATCCTCCCGGGTGATCCGCCCTTCCGGCCCAGTTCCGGTCAGGCGGGTATAATCGATGCCATTCTCCTCAGCCAGTTTCCTAGCCGCCGGCGAAATCTTTACTCTCCCACCCGCCGCAGCTGGCGCTGCTGCCGCGCCACCGCTAGGCGCTGCCGCCAGCAAGGCCGAAATATCCTCACCGACGGCGCCCACCACCCCCAAGAGGGCACCGATGGGAAGCTTAGCGCCCTTAGGAGCCACAATCTTAAGTAGGACGCCATCGGCAGGGGATTCCACCGCGTTGGTGATCTTTTCGGTCATGATTTCCACGACCGCCTCGCCCTTTTTTACGCTATCTCCTTCGTTTTTTAGCCACTTGGCCACTGTACCGGTTTTCATGGACAGCCCCAGCTTGGGCATAGTGATCGGTGCTGCCATTTACTTAGCCTCCTTAACCAATCTAGAAATCGCACAGCTGCTTCCCAGCCGAGAATAGCCCCTAGCCACCGCTTCCCTCATGGCTTCCTCGATATACACCACCCGAGGTCCCGCAAAAGTAAGCTGGATGGAGGCCTCCTCTCCTTCTTTCACTTCCACTTCCCTTTCTCCATCGAGGGCTATCACACAGGGAACGTCTCTTACTGCTGCCTTCTCATTTATTAGCAGGCTGCGGTAACTCCTCACTTGCACCGGCTCAATCAGGCCGGGGGCGATGGGAGCCATCAGCTCCCGTCCCCCCTCGCCCAATTCCATCATTAAGCCGCGCCTCTCTTGGCTCGCCACCGGTTCGAGGTGGCCGGCAATGGACGAAATACCGATATTGTGGGGTTCGCCGCGAGTAACCACCACCTGGCGGATGCGCTTCACATCCCATACTGCTCGGGAGCCGATGAAGCTATCCTGAAGCACTACCGCGTCAATCAGGGCTATATCCACCGGAGTGCCATCCTTGTAAATGACTAGTTTCTTGGAAGGTCGGACGGCCCGAGAGCTGGCAACCCAACCTCTGGCCACCACGCCAGCCGCTAAGCCAGCAATAGTTCCCTCCACCATTTTCGAGAAAACGTTGTTGGTTCCGGTGGAAATGGGCACCAAAGGGATATCCCCGCATCCCTTGGCAACCATGCGATTGGTGCCGTCTCCTCCCAAAGTAATGATGCAACCCACCCCATGCCGATTCATGGCTAGCGCAGCCTGGCAGGAGTCTATCTGGGTTCCGGTTAACTCTATTTCGGCTGGAGTCACCTCTAGGGATGGCCGGTGCTGGCTGTAGAGGCCATCTAGGGCCTTAGGAACGATGCTGTAGTAATCAGGCATGTAAATTACCTCTTCAATGCCAGTGGCTGCCAAGCCCAGCAGGGCGCGGCGTACGATATTGACCTTCTCCTGGTTATCGAAGACGGTACCGTAGGCCACCAGCCTCCGGATGTCTTTGCCGGATGCCGGGTTGGCAATAATCCCCACTGCAGCCATTCCCCTACCCCCTCGATGCCACTCCCAAAATAGCCAGACAGGCCAGTCCTGCCCTCAGCTCCCTTACCCTGGTCAACATCAACCCCTAAAACAACTCTTTGACCGCTTTTACGATCTTTTCCTCATTGGGCAGGTAGGCGCTCTCTAGCACCGGCGCAAAGGGAATGGGGGTGTCGGGCGCCGTCACCCGCTTGATAGGAGCATCTAGAAGGTCAAACCCTTCATCGGCCACGATGGCAGCGATTTCGGCCCCGAAACCATTGGTCCTTACCGCCTCATGGACGATAACTAGCTTCCCGGTCTTTCCCACTGACTTGAGGATGGCTTCTTTGTCCAAAGGTACTAGGGTGCGGGGGTCAAGCACTTCGGCGTTGATCCCTTCTTTGGCTAGGATTTCGGCCGCCGCTAGAGCTTTCGACACCATCCAGGACCAGGCCACGATAGTGACATCAGAACCCTCGCGCTTGATCTCTGCCTGGCTAAGCGGGACCAGGTACTCCCCTTCCGGCACTTCTCCAGAAACATTTAAGAGCTGCTTGTGCTCGATGTAGATAACCGGATTGTCATCCTTGATGGCCGCTACCATCAGCCCCTTGGCATCAGCTGGGTCTGAAGGCATGACCACCTTTAAGCCCGGAATGTGGGTAAACAATGCCTCTAGCGATTGGGAGTGCTGGGCTGCCGCTGACATGCCGGCACCGCACGGCGTCCTCACTACCAAGGGAAGCCTAGCCTTACCACCAAACATGTACCTCATCTTGGCGGCTTGGTTAAGGAGCTCATCCATGCAAACGCCCATGAAGTCGACAAACATGACCTCGGCGATGGGCCTTAGGCCTGCAGCCGCCGCTCCCACGGCACTGCCTACGATAGCAGTCTCGGTTATGGGCGTATCGATTACCCGCTCGGGTCCAAATTCTTGCAACAGCCCGGCAGTAACCCCAAAGCAGCCTCCGAACAGGCCAACATCTTCGCCGTACAAGATGACGTTGGGGTCCCGCTGCATTTCCACCCGCATGCCATCCCTGATTGCCTCCGCATAGGTCATCTGTGCCATATTCTCTCACCCCTCCTGTCTAATCTGCATAAACGTCGGTCAGGACATCGTCAGCACTGGGAATCGGGCTGGATTCAGCAAACTTGACCGCTTCTTCGATCTCGGCAGTGGCCTCGGCCTGGACTTGATCCAGGTCGGCCTGGGTAGCATATTTCAGGTCCAGCAGCTTAGCCTCCAGGCGGGGGATAGGATCCTTTTTGAGCCAAGCGGCCTGCTCTTCGGGATTCTTGTAAATGGCGGGGTCGCCTTCAAAGTGGCCGCGATGCCTCCAGGTCTTACACTCGATTAGACTGGGGCCATCGCCCTTGCGGGCCCGGGCTACCGCTTCGGCGGCCGCCTCATATACGGCCACCACGTCGTTTCCGTCCACCGCTACACCAGGAATGCCGTAGGCAGCGGCCCGGTCAGCGATATCGGCCACATTCATATGATTGCGCTGGTAATTGGAAATGCCGTACATGTTGTTCTCAGCTACATAGATTACCGGTAATTTCCATATGGAAGCCATGTTTAAGGCCTCGTGGAAAGTGCCCCGGTTGGAAGCGCCGTCCCCAAAGAAGCAAGCTACCACCCGGTTGGTTTTCTTGTACTTGCAGGCCAAACCCGCACCGGTGGCGATGGGTTGGCCCGCGCCAACAATGCCGTTGGCTCCTAAGATGCCCAGGCCGACATCGGCGATGTGCATAGATCCTCCCTTGCCCTTGCAGTAGCCAGTAGCGCGGCCAAAGATCTCGGCCATCATCAACTTGGTCTGGCCACCCTTGGCGATCAGGTGGCCATGGCCTCGGTGGGTGCTAGTGATATAGTCCTGGTCAGTAAGGTTGGCGCAGACTCCTGTGGCCACCGCTTCTTCTCCAACATACAGGTGCACAAAGCCAGGCACCTTGCCGGCCGCAAACAGTTCGGCTACCTTAAGTTCAAAGGTCCGGATCCGCACCATGGTCCTGTACATACTAAGCAGCTTCTCTTTTGTAAGCTCCATTCAGGTTCCCTCCTTTAGTGTCTTGGACTTTCCTAGCTCTGGCGGCAACCTTATATCGCCACGCCAACTACACCACCACAACAATACCCCGCCATCAGGAACCAGCCCACGAGCCCTATGCCCGGAGCCTGCGGGCGGCCATCCATCACCTCCCTGTAAGAACCAGTCCTTTCATGTCATCTAGGCCCGCCGGCTGGCTTGCGCGCTGGAGTTCTTGGCCTAAACCTCAACGTAGACGGTGAGGGCAGCCACCGCCACCACCACCGTGTCCCCCTCGCCCAGCTCCGGCAACTCCAAGCCCCTTGCCGTCAGCCCGCCCGAAACCAACTCTATCCGGGCCGAGCCAAAGGGTATAGCCTGAAGAGCTTTTTGGGGATTGACCTTTTCCGGGTACGGACAGGCTACCTTGACCTCGATGTCCATCTGGTTCGGATCCTTGAGGCCAATGATGTCAAACAGCCCGCACAGGCAGCTCCGGGATATGGCATCCCCGATCGCCCGCTGGGCCGCCTTGGTGACATCTCCTCCGTGCAGGTCGATCCCGGTGCCAATCTCGACTATGTAGCGCTTGCGTGCCACAACCTCCACCCCTCCGAGAAACCATATTTTACCGGCGCCCAGCCTTAGCCCCATCGCTCCAAAGCCTGCGCGGAGCCGGCTAGATCTCTGTCTCGGGCTCCGGCGGGCTACCTTACTTCCTCCTGCCCGCGCCCTTGGCCCCAGTTTCCGGGCACCTGCTACCTTTCAGCTACTTGCCTACTTAAAGAAAGCAATTAGCATGCCACCAACTCGCCCATGAATAAAAACCCGCCATGCCTAAAGGCAGGCGGGTTCAACCTTGGTTGCCAGTATCTTCGATAACTCGCAATACTGTCACCTTAGCGTAACCTGACTGTTAATAATAGCTTCATTGGGCGGAAAGAAATAGCCCTAGGCGTAGGCACCTAAGGCCATGAAAACACCCGAGGCAGAAGCGTTGGCCCCATCCCGAGGTTAGAAGCAAGTGTCACTTTGGTGTAACCATACTAGCCCTCTGCCGGGCCAAGGCCGGCCCTGGATGAGCCCATGAGTCCAGACTCCGGCGCAACCATGTCAACGCTCTATCCCGTACCGCTTCATCTTGCGATAGAGGGTATTACGGGAAACCCCCATCTCTCGGGCTACACGGCTGACATTGGCTCCGAACTTAGCCAACAGAGTAATAATCTTTTGGCGCTCCTTTTGGGCAGCTTGCGCCCTCTTCTTTTGCCGGTGATCGGTCAAACTAAAGGACTGTACTGCCGGGGACCGGGAGTAGCTGCGAATCTCTTCCGGCAGGCAGGCCAGGTCGATGGAACCATCCCCAGCT
>JACIYF010000111.1 GCA_014360065.1 Clostridia bacterium
GAAAGCCAAGTGGTAAAACCGTTGCTACAAAAGGGAGAAAGCCAAAAGGTGCTTAGCCTCCCTTGGGTTAGAGATCAAGGGGTTTCCGTAGCGGAAGTTTATGAAACCTCAGACTTAAAACAGGGCCTTGCCCGAATGCTATCAGGAGATACCCTGCTTATGAGCGAGGGTTGGAACAAGCTATTGGTTTTGAGTGCTCGGGGCTGGGAAAAGCGGGCTGTGGAGGAACCGGCCACAGAGGCGGTAGTGCGGGGTCCGAGGGAAGGATTTGCGGAAGATCTGCAAACCAATACTTCCCTAGTCCGCCGTCGTCTCCACTCGGATAAATTGCGAGTCAAAAACTTGACAATTGGTTCCCTGACCCGAACGCCAGTATCCCTGCTGTACATTGAAGGCGTTGCCGACCCCGCGGTACTTTCAGAACTCGAAGAGCGGCTCGGGCGCATCAAGATCGACGGCATCTTGGAAAGTGGTTACATCGAGGAATTTATCGAGGATAGCCCCTTCTCTCCTTTTCCCCAAGTGGTCAGCACCGAACGGCCGGACCGGGTAGCTGCAGCCTTATTGCAGGGTCAAGTAGCCATTATGATTGATGGTACCCCGATGGTTCTTATAGTACCCAGCAATTTTTTTAATTTCCTGCACTCGCCGGAGGATTATTATGATCGCTGGCCGGTAATTATAGGCATTCGGCTTTTCCGGTTCATGGGCTTTACTATTTCGCTCATCATACCGGCCCTGTATGTAGCTCTAACTACCTATCACCAAGAGATGATACCTACCAGCCTAGCGGTGTCGCTGGTGGCCCAGCGAGAGCAAGTGCCCTACCCGGCGGTGGTGGAGGCTCTAATAATGCAGTTTACCTTTGAGCTTTTGATCGAAGCCGGCGTTCGCTTGCCGCGGCCCATAGGCCAATTCATAGGCATAGTGGGCGCCTTGGTAATCGGTGAGGCAGCAGTGCGGGCGGGACTGATCTCGGCTGCCATGGTAATCGTCATTTCCCTCACAGCTATAGCCAGCTTTGCGGTTCCGTCTCCAGCCATGGTAACCACCGTGCGCATATTGCGGCTGCCGATGATCATTTTGGCCGCAGTCATGGGCTTGTTTGGCATTTTTACCGGGCTATTGCTCATTCTTATCCACCTTTGTAGCCTGCACTCTTTTGGTACTGCCTACTTTGCTCCTTGGGCCCCCTTTATCGGCAGCGATCAACGCGATGTGGTGCTCCGGGTTCCCTGGTGGGCGATGAAAAAACGGCCCCTGTTACCGGCCTTTCGCAATTTGATCCGGCTTGGCAACCAGCCCTTGGAGAAAATGCGGGCGGTTGGCGAACGGGAAATGCCGGAGGCGGAAGCCAAAATCAGCGACCGGGATGAGGAGAGCCGGAAGCAGGGGCGTGAACAAGAGGAGCTGAGAAAAAGACCAAAGCCGGGACCGAGGTGAGGAGGTTAGTCACCATTAAAGTCAAGAGCATTATTCTTTTGGTACTGGTATTGGGATTGTTGATTCTTGCTGGTGGTTGCTGGAACCGTCGAGAAATCAACGATCTAGCTATGGTCTCCGCAGCTGGCATGGACTATATCGATGGCCGCTATCGAGTTACGGCAGAAATCTTTCGACCCGGCATGCCGGGAGGGGGGCGAGGGGGAGTCCCAGGCCGCCAATCCATCATTGCCACCGGCGAAGGCCCTACCGTTTTTAGTGCTATCCGTAACCTAGCCCTAAAAGTTCCCCGCCGCACTTACTGGGCTCATGGGAATGTGGTGGTGGTGGGAGAGGACCTGGCCCGAAGGGGAATGGAAGAAGTTATTGATTTTTGGGATCGCGACCCCGAGGCCAGGCGCAGCAGCTACTTTTTGATCACTCAGGGCCAAGCGGCCGACTTAATCGTCAGACCTCAGGCTGGGATTGAGCGCTCCCTGGGGAGAGAGATTGCTGGCCTAGCCAAGACCAGCCGTTCCGCAGGGTACAGCTACGTGTCTACGCTCCACCACTTTCTGGTTACTATGGCTTCAGGCAGCACCGCTCCTACGCTGGCTATCGTTGAGTTCAGCCCGCAAATGCAGCCACCCCCGCCGCCTGGCGGAGCTGCCCCTGCTGGCGGTGGAAGCGGTGAGGGCAGCACTGTCAGCGCGGACAGCATGCTGGGCGTAATCAAGGATGAGCCCGTGCTTACCCAGACGGTTCGGGTTTCTGGGGTGGGCGTGTTTCGCCAGGACAAAATGATTGGCCAGCTGAATGCGCGCGAAACCCGCGGCATGATGTGGGTACGGGGCTTGACGAGCGTCAATAACACCTTGCGGGTAGAATGTCCTGCATTTAGTCCGGCACCGGTGACTTTGGAGGTCATACGCTCCCGGCCCAAAGTTGTAGCTAAGGTTATTGGGGGTAGGCCCCAGGTCAAGGTCGAAATTAAGGCCGAGGGCAATCTGGTGGACCAAGGATGCGCCGATGACCTTACGGTTTGGAATCTCTGGGGCAATCTGGAACAACAGGGCGCCAACGTCATCCGCGGTGAAATCCTAGAGGCGGTAAGGAAGGCTCAAGAACTCCGGGCTGACGTTTTTGGCTTTGGAGAAGCTTTGCATCGCTCCCAGCCCAAGGTCTGGGCGCAGATTAAGCAACATTGGGAGGATGAATTTTCCTTGTTGCCGGTGGAAGTAGAAGTAGAGTTTAAGCTCCGCCGGAGCGGCTTGGACCTGAGGGGGCCGGGGAGGGGGCCATGATGCTATTGAAGGTGAGGCAAGGGAATGGTCTGGCTTCTAGTATTCGGGTACGCTTTGATTACGGTCTGGCATGTGCTGGTACTACGAAGGAAAGGGGCCCAGCGGGAGATGTGGGCTTTTTTGGCGCTGATGGCGATAGCAGTGGCCATCAGCCTTCCCATGGCCATGGGGCTGAAGCTTCCCAGTCCCACAGATGCCATCATACGCCTATTTACGCCACTAGCCCGATGGTTCCTTGGGATCTGATCTTTGACTTCTCTTCGCTCAGAATGGTTTCGGCAACGCTGTTAGTGACTGCTTGACTCCTGCTCGCTCCGCCTGGCACTCAGCGTGACCTCCCAAGAGAGGCAGTGTAAGCTCTGCGCTTCTACCTGTGATGGCGACCCTAGCTGCTCCGAACCCTGCGTTGAGCGCTGGGTCGCAGGTCAATTTGGCTATTGACAGGGACAAGGTTCTGGGTTAGGTTAGGTGTAGTTGTTACGGGATTGGCGCGGGCGTCAATCTTTGGGAGGGGAAGAAATATGCCAGCTGTAGTGAATAAGGAAGAGTGCACTGGTTGCGGGATTTGTGTTGATTCTTGCCCGGAGGAAGCTATTACTCTCAATGATGTGGCGGAGGTAGATCCAGAAAAGTGTTCTGAGTGTGGCACTTGCGTAGAAGAGTGCCCGCAGGAATGCATTGAGCTGGAAGATTAAGTGAATTAAGGAACTAACTCGGATTTCGGTTTGGCCCGCCCCATCCCTTAAAAAGTTATCTCCGAGCCGGAAGACCTAACGGACCTAGGCGTCCTGACTTGATCCTACGGTTAAGTAGGCGCTCGAGTCAGGCGCCAGGTTCCATGGTCCCCGGCCAGCCTTTGGCCGAGCGTAGCGGCGGAAGGCTCGGGGCTTATCTGGAAACGGATAAGCCTCCCGTCTTGGAAAGGAGGCTGATTACATATGCTTGCCCTGAGTATTGTATAGCCGACATCTAGGTTTTTGATGCCGGCTTTTTTGTGCCCGCACAAGTTTCACGGAGGTGCTATAGCCCCAAATCGCAGCATCGCCATTAATTGGCCATTTGCTGATACTGTTTGGCGTCAAGGTGGGTATTGGGGGGTATTGGCTGGGTGGGTGCAGCTGAAGAGGTTGAAACCCGATGTGAATTGTTTGGCGGAGGTGCAAACTATGGCCAGATCTAGGTTTTGGATAGGATTGCTGATGGTGGTTGCCTTGGTAATCTGGACAAGTGGCTGCGGGCCCAAAAAGCCAGAGCCGGCTTCGCTTAAAGGCCAGGTTACGGTGTCAGCTGCTATGAGCCTCAAAGAGGCGCTAGAGGAGACCAAGGCGGCCTACCAAAAACAGCATCCCCAGGAGCAGATAATCCTTAACTTTGGCAGCTCGGGAGCCCTACAAACTCAGATCGAGCAAGGGGCCCCAGTAGATATATTTATTTCAGCGGCGGCCAAACAAATGGATGAGCTGGAAAAGAAAGGGTTGCTCGTGTCTGGTTCCAGGCGGGATTGGGTCCAAAACCAAGTGGTATTGGTGGTACCGGCAGGAAGCCGGTCGCCGATTAAGAGTTTTGAAGACCTTAAAGGCGCGACTAGATCTCCGTTGCGAATCTGCATCGGCGATCCCGCCAGCGTCCCGGCTGGACAATACGCCCAGAAAGTACTTGAACACCTAGGTATTTGGGAGAGCCTAAGGCCCAAACTGATCCTGGCCAAGGACGTGCGCCAAGTATTAACCTATGTGGAGACCCATGAGGTTGATGCCGGGATTGTCTACAGAACCGACGCCTTGAGCTCGAGCAAAGTCCAGGTGGTGGCGGAGGCTCCAGCCGGTTCGCATCCGCCGGTGGTTTACCCGGCCGCCCTTATAAGCGGCGGGCCGGGGAGATCGGCGGCACAGGAGTTTTTTGACTTTCTCTGGAGCCAAGAGGCGGTTGATATCTTAAAGAAGCACGGGTTCACTCCAGTTACCACGGCTAAGTCCTAGGGCAGCTAGAGTTTATCCCCGGCAGAGCTTCTTTGGGAGCGGGTGTGGGACCAGACCAAGCTCAATGCGAACCCAGCGCTACCTGCCAGAACCATGCTGGCACCGGATGCTAAGTTAAAGGCAAAGGATAGCCACAAGCCGATCAAGTTGGCCCCTACTCCGGCTAACACGCTGTATAGGATCATTTTCTGGTAAGTGGGGGCCAACTGCCGGCCGGTGGCGGCGGGCAAAACCAATAGGGCCGAGGCCAGGATTATCCCGGCAATCTTTACTGCTACAATCACACAAATGGCTAGGACTATTAAAAGTGAAAAGTGAAGAAACCGAGAAGGCAAGCCGCAGGCCTCGGCCTGCTCGGGGTCAAAGCACCAGGCCAAGAGGTAACGGAAAAAGAGGGCAAAGAAGGATACAGCCAAGGTAGCTACCGCCACCACCAAGTACAGATCGGTTTTGGACACGGCCAATATGTTGCCAAATAAGTAGCCAAAAACGTCCACATAGCCGTGGTAGAAGCCGAGCAGGGCTATTCCTAAGGCCATGGAAGCTGAGAACAGGATGCCGATGGCCGTATCTTCGTGGATATGGCCTTTTTGGCTCAACCAGCCGCTTACCGCTGCTGCAAAAACGGCAAATAGTCCCCCAGTGAGGGTAGGGTTGATGCCGGCGACCAGGCCCAGGGCAATACCTCCAAAGGCGGAATGAGCGATGCCGCTGCCGATGAAGGCCAGTTGCTTGGTGACCACAAAAAAGGAGGCTAGCGAACAAATTATTCCTAGGATTAGGCTGACTAACAACGCCCTCTGGAAGAATTCGTAGCTGAGGGCGGATGCCAGAGCGCTCAACATCCTAATACTTCCTTTCCAATCGGGGAAGTACCCAAGACTGCCGCTTGCGAGCTTTGGCCATTCTGCTCGCACCCAGCCGTGGCATGCAGCTGACCCTGGTCGAGTATCAGCAGCCGATCGGCCCAGCGGTTTACCTCTGGGAGGTTGTGGGAGACCATTAGTACGGTGAGCTCTAACTGCTGGTCTAAGAAATCCAGCAGGTCAAAGAAATGCCTTTGGGCAGAAAGATCTAAGCTGCTGGTGGGTTCGTCTAAAAGTAGCAATCGGGGACGATGGTTTAAGGCCCGGGCCAAGAGGGCTAGCTGCTGTTGCCCGCCGGAAAGCTGGCTTATAGGTTGCTTGCGCAAATGGTCGATGCCTACCATGGCCAGGGTGTCTAGCAAATTGGCCTGGGCCGCCCGGGGCCAATGCCAACCGCCAAACCACCCTTCCCCAGGCCACCCTGACAAGACTACGTCCTCAACTTTAAGCGGTAGCCAAGGGTTGAAGTGGGGGCGCTGGGGCATGTAGCCGACCAGATGGCGGGCCTGGGTCTTGTGCGATGGGTCCATATCCATGAGCAGAATTTTTCCCTTATAGGGGCGGATAAGCCCGAGAATGAGACGTAGCAAAGTAGTCTTTCCGGCTCCGTTTGGTCCTACTAGAGCTACCATTTCTCCAGCGTCTAAAGTCAGGTTTACGTCTTTAAAGAGGGGCTTTGGGCCCCAATAATGATCTAGACCTTCTATCGTAACTAAAGACAAGGTTTAGCTCCTCCTCGGTTGTTTAGCTGTTTTCCTTATCGCCCTTGCAAGGCCTTGGCCCACATGGTCAAATTGTAATCCATAAGCGCCAAGTAACTATTACGGCCGGGCAGTTGGGGGCCGCCCAGGGGGTCGAGCACGTAGACTGCGCCTCCCACTTCGGCAGCCAGGGCTTGAGCCACTTGAGAATTGGTCTGGGGTTCGGCGATGACCGGTACCGGCAAACCGGTGCGGCTTTTTTGTTGCCTTGCTCGAGCAACTATAGCGGCCATCTCTTGGGCGGATATCTCTTCTCCTGGATGCTCTTCAATGGTTCCCAAAACAGCCAGGCCGTAGCGCAAGGCAAATCCATCCCAAGCGCCGTGCATCTGGATGAACTGTCGCTGTTTGAGCGGCCCCAGAGTAGTAGCGATGGCCTGATCGAGCTGGGTCAGCTGAGCCTGGTAGGCAACTAGGTTTTTCTGGAAAACCTCCTTGCCTTGGGGATCAACTTGGGCCAGGAAACCAGCAATAGCCGGCGCCAGGCGATCGCGCACCAAAATAGGGTCCAGCCACAGGTGGGGGTTAAGCGGGGCGTTATGGGGGGAGGCGCCCGGCGGCAGTGGTTGGCTGGCATCGCCACGTCCTTCGCTGGTCACTTTATAAAGATTAAGTAGCGCC
Source organism: Clostridia bacterium (assembly GCA_014360065.1). Lineage (NCBI taxonomy): Bacteria > Bacillati > Bacillota > Clostridia > Clostridia bacterium. The sequence goes on from JACIYF010000111.1 coordinate 6,954, forward strand.
ATGTTGGCGGTGGCTGAGGTCACTAGGCCTTGTGCCCAGTCATCCAGCCCTCCTCCCACCATAATTAAGCCTTTAGCTTGAGCCAAAGCCTTGAGTTGCTCAGGCTTGGGCTCAAAAGCATGGGGACTCGCTCCTGGGGGCAATACCGTAATTACCTTAACCCGGTCTCCAGCTATGTTTTGAGCAACGTCAGCAATAGGGAAGATGGTGGCTGCTACCGCTGGAGCCGAGCAGCCATTACCTTGGTTTATGGATTCTAGTACTGAGCCGGTCCCCGGCCCGCTGCTCAGCCCTCAGCTGGAACCGCTGGGGAAAGTAGTCGAGGTTTGGCAACCAAAAGCCACTCCGACCAGGGCTAAGGTTATAAGCAAAAGGAGAACATGACTAACTTTAACCCTTTTTACCGACTTCATAGCTACACCTCCCAGTCAATTATAGCTGCCCTATTTCCGTTTAATTTTGGCCACGGTGGGCTCGCATCTGGTTCTGACACTTGCTGCAGTACCCATGAAGTTCAAAGGAATGTTTGATTACCTGGAAGCCATTTAGTTCTTCCTGGGTAGGTTGCCAATTGGCTACCGGGCACCCAGGCAAGCAAGTGATGCTGCCGCAGCGCAGACAGACCAGATGGTAGTGGTGTTGGCGCACCAGCTCAAAGCAATCGCTATGACAGGTGCCGGAACGAATCTGCGTTACCAGGTCCAGGTCTACTAAAAGGCGCAGGTTGCGGTAGACAGTATCCAAGCTGGTGTCGGGAAAGACTGCTTGGACCTGGGTACATACTTCTTGGGCGGTAATTGGTTTAGTGGCTTGGCCCAAGATGCGGACGATTTCCCGGCGTTGAGGAGTCAGTTTGTAACCAGCTTCCTTGAGCTCATCGATAACCCTAGATGCAGCCATTGGTATTTCTCCTATCTAAGAAAAATCTTATTTAATAGGTCTAGGAATTATTCTACTCCGTTCCTGGTTTTAATCAACCCCCCTGGGCCTAGATCATCTCCAAGTTTTCAGTCCTGGTCTGCTCAGCTCTAGCGATCTTCTAAGGCCAAACTACCGCTTCGCCTCAAGCTCCGGCGGGCTTCCTGGCGTATTCGGCATAACTTATCCCTTGGGGATTTACCCAAGACCTGGGAGCGACGTCGAACATGGGTGA
>JACIYF010000112.1 GCA_014360065.1 Clostridia bacterium
ATTGAGAACCACCTGTCAACATTGATTTTTCTGACTGATGCTATTGAAAGCCCTTCCAGAAACAAGAAACAGGTTAGCCAACCGGAAGCGTAGCGGGAGAAAAGGATTGGCTTTGGAGCCGAAACTGGATTGATCCGGGCAAGACAAGATGGACGTCAGGAATTCCCTCCCCCAGTAGCCCCGGTCCAGCACCAAAAGGTCGATCATCTTTCGGGGAGAGATGCCGTGGAAAATCATATCATCGGGGATGGAAACCAAAAGCTTTCTCTCATCCGCCGGGATGGGGCCGATGGCTACCCCCACCACGTATTCCTTTTTGGGGGTGAGGTTCATTAGGGTCAGCCTTATCCAGAGCGCCGAGGTGGGCCAGGTTAAAGAAGATAAGCGACCCGTTTAAGGCTTCCTGAGGCGTGCGGCACTTTCAATTTCTCAGTCGGCGATCTCCCGCAAAGTGACTACACGTCCGGTGAGGCGCTGGCGTTGGCCATGCAAGGGCTTCCTGTCAGTTACCCTGGTCCTTGCTGGAAAACTGTTTTTGTTCTAGTATAGGGGGAGAGAAAGGTGGAAACACCGATGCGGCCATATATTCTAGAGTGGGAGAGACGAGGATTGATACGGGAAATCAATGGCAAAAAACCGCAGATCTCGCCGGAAGCTTTGGTATTGGAGGGGGCTGTCATTGCCGGTGACGTAAAGATCGCCCGGCGGGCCAACATCTGGTACAACGCGGTGCTTCGTGGGGACCTAGCCCCCATAAGCATCGGCGAGGAAACCAGCATCCAGGATAACGTGGTAATCCATGCCGACCGCGGCCAGGAAGTAGTGGTGGGAGACCAAGTAACTATAGGTCACGGGGCGGTGCTGCACGGTTGCAAGATTGGCAACCGGGTCATAATCGGCATGAATGCTGTGGTTTTGGACGGGGCGGTGGTAGGCGATGGCTCCATCGTGGGCGCCAACAGCCTGGTGAAAAGAGGCCAGCAGATTCCTCCAGGCAGCATTGCTGTGGGCAGCCCGGCTAAGGTGCTGCGCCAGGTTACCCCGGAGGAAACCGAAGGGATCCTGCGTGGGGTGGCCGACTACCAGGAACTGCATAATTTCCATGCCCAGGCCCAAGGCAAAGGAGCCGGGGTCTAGGCGGCCCAGGCCCAAGCAGCCGAAGCCCAGGCCAAGCAACCGGAGCCCAGGCGGGTGCGGCCAAGGGAAACTTGGTTGGAAAACCAGGAAGCGAAAAAACAACCAACAAACCGCGCAAAACCGCGAAAAATTCCTTGACAGATGTTAGGGGGATTTAATATACTAGCCTATAAATCTATCTTGGCAAAGTGGTTTTTAGCATCACCAAAGGTGGTGCATTAAAAGCGATGAGGAAAGACGCGCTGGAGATGCCTGAAGGTTACAGAGAGCCGGGGGAGCTGAAAACCGGCACCCGAGGGGTCGACAGTATCACTTTCTCAGCTGCTTTCCCGAAACCAGCGGCGGTGAGGATGAAATCCTTAGCCCGGCGTTGGCGCGTAGGTAAGGCCGGAGGGCTGCCGTTATCGGCCAGGAGTGGTTGCTAAGCAACAAGCAGGGTGGTACCGCGGGAAATCCTCCCGTCCCTGGCCCAAGGTTGGGGATGAGGGGGTTTTTTTATAAGCTTTTTGGGTAACCAATTCTTTAAGGGAGGGGAAGCAGGATGGGACTCATCATTTACTTTGACGGGCGCTATGTCCCCGAGGAAGAAGCCAAGGTTTCAGTTTTTGACCACGGGCTCCTATATGGCGATGGAGTGTTTGAAGGCATTCGCGCCTATCATGGCCGGGTATTCAAGTTGAAAGAGCACTTGGACCGGCTCTATGATTCCGCCAAGAGCATCCACCTTGACATCGGCATCAGCAAAGAAGAGATGCAGGAAATAGTGCTGGAAACCTGCCGCCGCAACAACTTGCGCGACGCCTATATCCGGCTGGTGGTTACCCGGGGGCCTGGCGATCTAGGGTTGGATCCCAATAAATGCCTGCGGCCTATCATTTTCTGCATTGCTGCTAAGATCGAGCTTTATCCGCCCCACTTCTACGAAGAGGGCCTAAAGATCGTGACTGTGGCTACCCGGCGCAATATTCCCGAAGCCATTAACCCCAGGATCAAGTCCCTCAATTACCTCAACAACATCCTGGCCAAGATCGAATGCCACCGGGCCGGAGTACCGGAAGCGCTAATGCTCAACAACGAAGGGTACGTGGCTGAGGCTACCGGCGATAATATTTTCCTGGTGAAAAACGGCATCCTCATTACCCCTCCCTCCTGGGTCGGCATCCTGGAAGGCATCACTCGCAATACCGTCATGCAGCTAGCCCGAGCCAACGGCATAACCGTAGAAGAGCGCATTTTTACTCGCCATGACGTTTACAGCGCCGACGAAGTCTTCCTTACCGGTACCGCTGCTGAGGTGATTCCGGTGGTGGAAGTAGATGGCCGGCCCATTGCCGATGGCAAAGTGGGAGCCATGACCAATCGGTTAATCAACCTCTTTAGGGAACACACCAAGGAGGACGGGCCGTTTATTTTTCCTGAGGACGAAGAGGCCTTGGCGCTTAGGTCCCCTAAGGTCCAGGCCTTGTAATCGGAAGGCGGGCCGGTCGGGAAGGTGGCGGGCTGGCCCCGGCTAGATCTGGCCCGGCTAACTCGGCTAAGACCTTAGCTGGGCCCAGCTTAGATAAAATGGCCCCTTAAAAAGGGCATGGATGATAGCTGAAGCTAGGAGTGGAAGCCATGCGCAGCAGCTTGATGAAGCAAGGATTGGAAAAAGCGCCCCACCGTTCCTTGTTTAAGGCTTTGGGGCTAACCGATGAGGAGTTAACCCGGCCGATTGTGGGCGTGGTCAATTCCTGGAATGAAATTATTCCCGGGCACCAGCACCTGGACCGGGTTGCCGAGGCGGTCAAGGCGGGGGTGCGGATGGCTGGAGGTACCCCCATCGAGTTCAACACCATTGGCGTTTGCGATGGCATAGCCATGAATCACCAAGGGATGAAATACTCCCTGGCCAGCCGGGAGCTGATAGCCGACTCGGTGGAGATCATGGCCATGGCCCATCCCTTTGATGCTCTGGTATTTATACCCAACTGCGACAAGATCGTGCCGGGAATGCTGATGGCCGCAGCCCGCCTGGACCTGCCCTCCATCTTTGTGAGCGGTGGGCCTATGCTGGCCGGGCGCTTTAAGGGCCAGCGGGTGAGCCTCACCAATCTCTTCGAAGCGGTGGGGGCGGTAGGGGCCGGGCTAATGTCTGAGGAAGATCTGGCCGAGCTGGAGGAATACGGTTGTCCCGGCTGCGGTTCCTGCTCGGGCATGTTCACCGCCAACTCCATGAATTGCCTGACCGAAGTTTTAGGGATGGCCCTTCCCGGCAATGGCACCATCCCGGCTGTGCACGCAGCTCGCATCCGCTTGGCCAAACAGGCGGGCATGAAGGTAATGGAGCTGCTCCAGAAGGACATTCGGCCTTCATCTATTCTTACTGCCGCTGCCTTTGCCAATGCTCTACGGGTGGATATGGCGCTGGGGTGCTCCACCAATACCGCCCTGCACCTGATGGCCATTGCCAACGAAGCTAAGGTGCCCTTGGATCTTAAAACTGTGGACCAGATTAGCGGCCAAACCCCGAATCTTTGCCGCTTGGCTCCAGCCGGACCGGCCTTTATCGAGGATCTGGATGCGGCCGGGGGCATACCGGCGGTGATGGCAGAGCTTTGGCGGCACGGGCTTTTGGATGGTGAACCCTTGACCGTTACCGGCCGAAAGGTGGCTGACAATATTGCCGGTGCCAAGATCAAGCTTCCTGAAATCATCCGCCCGGTGGAAGATCCCTACAGCCGGGATGGCGGCTTGGCGGTGCTCTGGGGGAACTTGTGCCCGGACGGAGCCGTGGTCAAGCGCTCGGCAGTATCGCCCAAGATGCTTTCCCACCAAGGACCGGCCCGGGTATTTAACTCCGAGGAGGAGGCGGTGGCGGCCATCATGGGCGGTGCCATCCGTCCTGGGGATGTAATTGTCATTCGCTATGAAGGGCCCAAGGGCGGACCTGGTATGCGGGAAATGCTCACTCCCACCTCGGCGGTAGCCGGGCGGGGGTTGGACGACAAGGTGGCCCTGATTACCGACGGTCGTTTCTCCGGCGCTACCCGGGGAGCCTCCATCGGCCACATATCGCCGGAGGCAGCCGAGGGAGGGCTGATTGGCCTGGTGGAGGAGGGCGACCCTATCCGCATCGACATCCCCAAGGGGGAGCTTGCCTTGGAGGTGAGTGCGGAAACCATCGAGGAGCGGCGGAAACGGTGGCAGCCGCCGGCTCCCAAGGTGACTAGCGGTTACCTGGCCCGCTATGCCAGCTTGGTGACTTCGGCCAGCACCGGAGCCGTATTTCGAGGATAGGCGGGTTAGACGGCACCGGCTGGCGGTTGCCGCCGGCATTGCTGGCCGTAAAAGTTAAGGCGTAAGCAACCAGGAGATAACTTGGACTTAACCGGCCCAGAGCCGGAATATGGCTTAATATAGTATGTAGTACGTAATAACCTTTAACATACTCGTGAGGTGAGGGTGAGATGGGGCTTTGATGCAAGTAGCCAAGAGTGACCCATTGACCGGGGCCCAAATCGTGATGCGCGCCCTGGAAGAAGAAGGGGTGGACACGGTCTTTGGTTTTCCGGGCGGGGCGGTGCTGTTCCTATACGATGCCCTATATGCCTGCTCCAGCATCCGCCATATCTTGGTCCGCCATGAACAAGGAGCAGCTCATGCTGCCGATGCCTATGCCCGGGCCACCGGAAAGCCAGGGGTTTGCTTTGCCACCTCTGGGCCTGGGGCTACCAATTTGGTGACCGGGATTACCAACGCTTACATGGATTCGGTGCCCATGGTGGCTTTCACCGGGCAGGTGAGCCTGGACCTGTTGGGCCGGGATTCTTTCCAGGAGGCCGACATTACCGGCATTACCTTGCCGGTAACCAAGCACAATTTCCTGGTCAAGGACGTGGGCGACCTGGCCCGGATCATCCATGAGGCTTTCCATATTGCTTCCACTGGCCGCCCGGGGCCGGTGCTGGTCGATTTGCCCAAGGATGTGACTGCGGCCAAGGCCGATTTTGTGTGGCCACCCAAGATGCAGCTGCCTGGCTACCGGGTGCCCAAAAATGGACATGGGGTCAACGTGCCCCAATGGGTGGAAGTCCTGAGCCGGTCGGAGCGCCCCGTGATTTACGCTGGGGGCGGGGTAATCACTTCCGGGGCTAGCTCGGAACTTCTAAAGCTGGCCGAGAAATGCCAGATCCCAGTTACTACTACCCTAATGGGCAAGGGTTGCTTCCCAGAGGATCACTTCCTCTCCCTGGGGATGCTGGGGATGCACGGTACTGCCTACGCCAATTATGCTGTCACTAACTGCGATCTTCTGATTGCCCTGGGGGCCCGGTTCGATGATCGGGTGACCGGAAGCATAGCCAGCTTTGCCCCCCAGGCCCAAGTGATCCATGTGGACATCGATCCGGCCGAGATCGGCAAGAACGTGCTGGTGCAGATCCCGGTGGTGGGAGATGTGCGCCAGGTTCTAGCTACGGTCCTGCCGGCACTTCCAGAACTCAAACACGAGGCTTGGCTAGCTCAGGTGGAAGAATGGAAAAAGCAATACCCTTTACGGTACGAGAGATCAGATACCCAGATCAAGCCCCAGCAAGTGATTGAGTCCATTTCCAACCTGGCCGATGACCAGACCATCGTCTGCACCGATGTGGGCCAACATCAGATGTGGGCGGCCCAGTACTACCGGGCCCGACGGCCGCGCACCTTCATCAGCTCTGGCGGCCTAGGAACCATGGGGTTTGGCCTGCCGGCTGGCATCGGCGCCCAGGTGGGCCGACCTGAGGCCAATGTTTGGGTAATTGCTGGTGACGGCAGCCTACAGATGACCGTTCAGGAGCTGGCCACCATTACTCAGCACGATTTGCCGGTTAAGATTGCCATTATCGATAACGGTTATCTGGGCATGGTGCGCCAGTGGCAGGAGCTCTTTTGTGAAGGGCGGTACTCGCATACCCGCATCACCGGTCCCGACTACGTTAAGCTAGCCGAGGCCTACGGGATCCCTGGCTACCGGATCGAGGATCCCGGCCAGGTGCGGGAGGCCTTGGAACAGGCCAAGGCCATGGAGGGGCCGGTTATCCTTGATTTTGTGGTTTGCTGCGAAGAAAACGTATTTCCCATGGTGCCGCCAGGCGGCTCCTTGACGGAAATGCTGGGGAACGGGAGGTAGGGCCATGCGGCATACATTGGCGGTGTTAGTGGAAAACCGGCCCGGGGTACTTACCCGGGTGGCAGGGTTGTTTAGCCGGCGGGGCTACAACATCGAGAGCTTGGCCGTGGGCACTACCGAAGATCCCAAGGTATCGCGGATGACCATCGTGGTGGACGGCGATGATCATGTAATCGAGCAGGTGTGCAAGCAGCTTTACAAGCTGGTGGATGTGATTCGCCTGGACGACATTACCCACGAGGAACACGTGGATCGGGAGCTCATCTTGATCAAGGTGGATGCCGACCCCTCCACCCGGGGGGAGATCGTGCAGATCGTGGAGATCTTTCGGGCTCGGATCGTGGACATTGGTAAGGACAGCCTGATCATCGAAGCCACCGGCGATCAGGGTAAGATCAATGCCATTGAGAGCGCCCTGGTTCCCTTTGGCATCCGCGAAGTGGTGCGCACCGGCAAGATTGCCATGGTGCGCGGCGCTAAATACCGGCATGAATAGGAGGAAGATGGCGGTGGGGAAAAGGATTTATATCTTCGATACTACCCTGCGCGATGGGGAGCAATCCCCTGGCGTTAGCCTAAATACCCAGGAAAAGCTGGAGATCGCCCAGCAGCTAGCCCGGCTGGGAGTGGACGTGATCGAAGCCGGCTTTCCCATTGCGTCCCCGGGCGATTTCGAAGCTGTGAAGGCCATTGCCCAAAATGTGCAGGGCCCGATAATTGCTGCCTTGGCTCGGGTCAACCCCCAGGACATCGATCGGGCCTGGGAGGCGGTCAAGTATGCCCGCCGGCCGCGGCTGCACGTGTTCATCGCTACTTCGGACATCCACCTCCGTTATAAGCTCCGCCTTTCCCGGGAGGAAGTGCTGGAGCGGGCGGTGGCAGGAGTCAAGCGGGCCAAAGGTTACTGCGAGGATGTGGAGTTTTCCACTGAGGATGGTTCTCGCACCGACTTGGACTTTATGTGCCAGATCCTCGAGGCCGCCATCGAAGCTGGGGCCACCGTGGTTAATATCCCCGACACGGTGGGCTACGCTACCCCGGAGGAATTTGGCCGCTTCATCGCTACCATCCGCCAGCGGGTACCCAATATTAATAAGGCCATCGTCAGCGTTCACTGCCACGACGACTTGGGGATGGCGGTGGCTAATTCCTTGGCCGGGGTACTGAACGGAGCCGAGCAAGTGGAGGGCGCCATTAACGGCATCGGGGAGCGAGCCGGCAATACCGCCCTGGAGGAAGTGATTATGGCCCTCCACACCCGGCGCGATTTCTACGGGTTTGAGACCGGGATCCGGACTGAGGAGATCTACCGGACCAGCAAGCTGGTCAGCGCCCTGACCGGCATGCCCATCCAACCCAATAAGGCGGTGGTGGGCAAGAATGCCTTTGCCCATGAGTCGGGGATTCACCAAGACGGGGTGTTGAAAGAGCGCACCACCTACGAGATCATGAACCCAGCCATGATTGGCCTGATCCAGAACAATATCGTCCTGGGCAAGCACTCGGGACGGCACGCCTTTAAAGAGCGGCTGGGGCAGCTGGGATTCGTCCTCTCCGATGCTGACTTGGACCGGGCCTTTGCCCGCTTTAAGGATCTGGCCGATCGCAAAAAGGAGATCACCGACCGGGACCTGGAAGCCATCGTGGAAAACGAGATCCGGACCATCCCCGAGTACTTTGCCCTGGTAGACCTCCACATTTCCACCGGGACCAAGGTGGTACCTACGGCTACCATTGGCCTTAGGGTAGGCGAGGAAGTATATGAAGAGGCGGCCTGCGGCGAGGGCCCGGTGGACGCT
>JACIYF010000113.1 GCA_014360065.1 Clostridia bacterium
CCTTCCGCCAGGTCCAAGAAAAATCCAACCGCTTGGCAGCGGCTTTGGCCAATTTTGGAGTAAGGAAGGGAAGCCGGGTAGCGCTGATGCTGCCCAACACACCTCAGTACGTACTAAGCTACCTGGCGGTGCTTAGGCTAGGAGCCATTGTGGTACAAATGAACCCCCTATATACCGAGCGGGAAATCGAAAACATCCTGGCGGACTCTGAGGCTGAGGCTATTATTGCTCTGGACCTATTTATCTCCCGGATCGAGGCGGTGAAACCTAGGACCAAGCTGCGCATGGTCATCTGGACCCGGGCCAACGAATTTTTGAGCTTCCCCTTAAAACAGCTTTATCCCTTGTTGGCCAAGCGTAAAAATTCCTATCCCGCTATCACGCCCAAGGCCTATTTATTTAACCTTTCGGATCTAATCAACTCTAGCCATGGGCGGCCGCCCAGGGTGGATATCAATCCTGCCGAGGATATAGCCATTTTCCAGTACACTGGAGGAACTACCGGAATCCCCAAAGCGGCCATGTGCACCCACATGAATATGGTGGCCAACTGCCACCAGGCTCGGGCCATTGTGGGCGATACCCTCATTGAGGGCCAAGAGAGGGGTATCGGGCTTTTGCCCTTCTTTCATTCCTTCGGGCTCACCACCAACCTCAACCTGCTAATAGGCTTTGGAGGAACCATGATCCTATGCCCTCAGCCCAATGATTTTAAGCAAGTGTTGAGCCTAATAAGGAAGTATAAACCAACCTTGTTTAACGGCGTGCCCACCATGTATATTGCCCTTCTAAACCATCCCGATTTGGCCAAGACTGACATGAGCAGCATCAAGGTGCTCAACTCCGGGGCTGCGGCCATGCCGGTGGAGGTGATGAACCAGTTTGAGGCCAAGACTGGCGGCCGGATCGTGGAAGGGTATGGCTTATCCGAAGCCTCCCCGGTGGTTACCTGCAATCCCTTCAAAGGGACGCGCAAACCGGGCAGCATCGGCATACCTCTTCCGGATACGATCGTAAAGATCGTGGATATGGAGACCGGAACCCGGGAGCTTCCCCCCGGCGAGGTCGGTGAGCTGGTGGTCAAGGGGCCGCAAGTAATGAAGGGCTATTGGAACCGGCCGGAGGAGACCGCCCAAGTGCTCCGGGATGGATGGTTATATACGGGCGATGTGGCCAAAATGGATGAGGATGGCTTCTTCTACATCGTTGACCGCAAGAAGGATATGATCATTACCGGCGGCTTCAATGTCTATCCCCGCGAAGTAGAAGAAGTGATCTATGAGCATCCCAAGGTCAAGGAAGTGGCGGTAGTGGGAGTGCCGGATGAATACGCCGGGGAGCGCATCAAGGCAGTGGTGGTGCCCAAGGAGGGCCAGACCCTTACTGAGGATGAGATTCGCCAGTGGTGCCGCAACAAGCTAACCGGCTACAAAGTGCCGCGGATAGTGGAGTTCAGGGATGAGCTTCCCCTGACTATGGTAGGCAAGGTACTGCGGCGGGTGCTAAAAGAGGAGGCGGTGGCGGAGGCGGCCAAGGAAGGCACGGAAAAGGGGGCGTAGGTAAGGAGTGCTCCACAGGCCCAAGCCACACGACTAGGCAAATGATCAAAATTGGATTTTGGCTGGAGCTTATGGGCGTTGTCGTTATCTGGTTGGTGCTGCGGCTCATTTTGCCGCTACTGGGAATGGTATGATGCTCACTAATTGCCTGCGTGCTAAGGAGGAAACAAGGGAACAGTTCTCTTGTTTCCTCTTCTTCTCTTGCATTGGCAAGCCTGGGCCTTGCTCTCCAGCCCTGGTTGCTTGCGGCTGCCCGCCGGTCTACCCCACCAACTCCCAGCATAGGATAAATCAGGATCGATACTTTTTCCAGGCTTGGCTTTGGGGGGAGAACCGGCTTGGCGCGATTTAGTCCCGGTTATGGAGGCGATCCCTGGGGCCGCCTCTATCGGCAGCGGCAAAGGCGAGTGCTGCTGGCTTTGGCGCTATTGGCGTTGGTGGTGGTAGCTTCTCTCTGGGTGACGAGCCTGCTAAAACCCAGGTCGGGCGCCTCCATCAGGGTGGGCCCTACCTTGGTTCGAGTCCTCGATACCAGCACTGGAAAAGTTATGTCTTTGGCCTTGGAGGATTACTTGGTGGGGGTGGTGGCGGCGGAGATGCCGGCCGAGTTTGAGCTTGAAGCCTTGAAGGCCCAGGCGGTAGCTGCTCGCACTTATGCCCTGAAAAGGTTAGTTGAAGCTCGGGCGCCGGCTCCAGCTTCTACGCCCGGCTCGGCCACCACTCCCTCGGCACCGGCACAGTCTCGGCAGGAGGACCCGAACGGCACCCTGCTCCCCGGCCCCCAGGGCCACCCCGGGGCAGATCTATGTACCAACCCCACCCATTGCCAGGCTTGGTTTTCCAAGGAAGAGATGCGGCGCCGCTGGGGGTTAGTCCGTTATTTAGCTTATCTTCGCAAGATAGAAAAGGCGGTGAAGGCCACTGCCGGCGAGGTGCTGGTTTATCAAGGGTGCTACATCGATCCGGTCTATCACTCCGTTTCCAACGGCCATACCGAGGACTCGGAGGACGTGTGGTCCGAAAGTATCCCCTACCTGCGGGGTGTACCCAGCCCTTGGGACACGAGCTCGCCTAAATTTGAGGGCAAAACTGTGGTCAGCCTTTCCGACTTGGACCGCCTCTTGGGCACCCATCTCAGTGCCCTCCCCACTAGCGCTTTAGGGTCCAATGGTCCTGCCCTCAAAGTATTGAAACGCACCAAAAGCGGCCGGGTGAAGACCATGATGATTGATGGCAAAGAAATAGAGGCCAGCCGCTTGCGGCAGATTTTGGGGTTAAATTCTACTGATTTTCGCTGGGAAGCCTCGGGCCGATACCTGGTGTTTTACACCCGAGGGCGGGGCCACGGGGTTGGCATGTCCCAATATGGGGCCAACGGCATGGCCAAGGAAGGAAAGACCTACCGGGATATCCTCACCTACTATTATTCCGGGGTAGAGATTAAGAAGCTCAAGCTTTAAAGTAAGCCTTTAGGTTTAATTTTCACCTCGAGGGGAAAAAATAGGCCTTGAGGTGGTTCTATGAAATTGTCGTTGGATACAGTCAAGGACAAGCTGAACTGGCTTGGACGCTCGGCGGACGACAACCGGCGGGCCAAGAAGGGTCGGCGACCAGCCACCCAGGTCAAGCACCCTGGGGTGATTGGGCCCATCCTAGAAGCTTACCTTACCGCCGGTAAGGTCATAGCGGCGGCAGCCTGCGGGACGGCCATAGCTCTGGTTCGGGGCGGACGTCGGGCCTATGTGCGGCTTAGCCGTCCGGTTACCAAGAGGCGGATCAAGCTAGGTCTAGTGGCCTCGGCGCTATTGGTGGCCATATTTGCAGCTGGGTATGGCATCGGCTCCGGCCAGGTATTGCGCACCCTAAATCATTGGTGGGGGTGGCCAGCGATCACCGGGGCTGGCAACCCGGATTCTTTTCCCAGCAATCCTTACCAGACTGCCACCACTCGCCCTTTAGAGCCCGGGAGCTTGCCCAGTGGCCCGCAAGCCCCTGGCCAAGAAACTTCTAGTGCTACCGGTTCTACCGCCAATTCGCCCGACTTGCGGCAAATGATTAGCCCCCTAAATGGGGAAATGAAGGCTCCTTATGGGTTTGCCTATGCCCGGGCTTTTGCCGATTACCGGCTGCACCCGGGTATAGACTTGGCGGCACCAGCGGGGACTGAGGTCCGGGCAGCCTTGGCCGGGCGAGTAAAGCAAGTAACCAGCACTCCCGAGCAGGCTTATCGGTTGGTCATTGACCATGGCGGCAACTATGAGACCGTCTATGCCCACTTGGAAGAAGTGCGGGTGGCAGCTGGCGATCTGGTTTCTCGGGGGCAGGTGTTGGGAGCCATCGGCGATCCCGGCAGCGGTGAGGCCGACATGGGACCCCATCTCCACTTTGAGCTCCGGCACCGAGGGGAACCCGAGGATCCTCTTACCTACTTAAAGGGGCTGTGAAACCATGGGCAAAGCGCCAACGTTCTTTTTGCCTGCAAACCCTCATATAAATAACGTAGCAAGCTTTGAGGGAGGCTTCCTCATGCAGGAGCACATCCGCAAGCGGGTTTTGGATATTTCTACATATTTGGTAGAATCTTCAGCCACGGTCCGCCAAGCGGCTGCTGCCTTCGGAGTGTCCAAGAGCACCGTTCACAAGGATGTCACTGAGAGGTTGCCAGATATCAACGCCGCTTTGGCTGCCAAGGTACGCTTGGTCTTGGACCTAAATAAGGCCGAAAGGCACATTCGTGGCGGGGAAGCTACCCGAAGAAAGTATCAAGAAATCAAAGCCTCTTAATGAGACAAAAAGGAATTCCCTTCGCGATGGAGAATTAGAAGCAAAAGCAAAATCTGGCTCTATCTCCAGGCGAAGGGAGTTTGTTTATGTTTGGCTGGTCAATGGACATCGGCATCGATCTAGGCACTGCCAGCGTACTGGTATATGTCAAGGGGCGTGGTATCGTCCTCAATGAGCCGTCGGTGGTAGCCATCGATCGCAACACCAACCGGATCATCACCGTGGGCGAGGAAGCCCGGCGCATGCTGGGGCGCACTCCCGGCAACATTGTGGCGGTCAGGCCCTTGCGCGAGGGCGTCATCGCCGATTACGATACCACCGAAAAAATGCTCAAATACTTCATCTACCGCGCCAGCGGGGGGCGCTTTTTTATTCGTCCCCGCATCATGGTCTGCATTCCCACCGGAGCTACTGGAGTGGAGGAACGAGCAGTGCGCCAAGCGGCCACCCAGGCCGGCGCTCGGGAGATACACATCATGGAAGAGCCGCTGGCGGCGGCCTTGGGCGCGGGCCTGGATATCTCTGAACCCTGCGGCAATATGGTCATCGACATTGGCGGTGGCACCACCGATGTGGCGGTGCTATCCCTGGGCGGTATTGTCTGCTCCAAGTCGCTGCGGGTAGGTGGCGACAAATTTGATGAAGCTATTGTCCGATACATTCGCAAGGAGTACAACCTGATGGTGGGCGATCGCACCGCCGAAGAGCTCAAGATGGCCATTGGCTGCGCCTTCCCCTCCCTGTCCCTGGAGCCGGACCGGATGGAAGTGCGAGGGCGGGATCTGGTCAGCGGTTTACCTCGGACGGTGGAAATCACGGCTGAGGAAACCCGGATTGCTATGCAGGAGCCTATCGAAGCGGTAGTTGGGGCGGTCAAGGAAGTGCTGGAGAAGACGCCTCCAGAGCTTTCGGCTGACATCATGAATCGGGGCATCGTTATGACTGGCGGTGGGTCCTTACTGCATGGCTTAGACGCTTTGCTGGCAGCCGAAACCGGGCTGCCGGTAAACGTGGCCGACGATCCCATCGCTTGTGTGGCCTTGGGAACCGGGAAGGCCTTGGCTATGCTGCCGGCCCTCAGGAAGAGCGGGGCGTTTGAGTCTAGTTAGGTGAGCAGGTGAGCCGGCGATACTGGTTAAGGTCGGGCAAAAAGGACGAGTATCACTCAGCTCGCTGAAGTGGCAGATTTGCGGTAGCTCGAGCTAGCTCGGCTTAGGACCGATCCCCAACGCCCCTCGCCAGGGTATAGACTATATACTGGTTCAGGCTGACGCTTTCTTTGGCGGCCATCTCCGCCAACCTCTTGTGGAGCGACCTCGGCATCCTGACCACCAGCTTCCCCGAGTAGTCCTCCGGTACCGGTTCGGGGATGGGGATACCCTCTTCCAGAGCCGTCGCCAGCCACGACCTTTTGGCGTCCTCGATCATCTCCGCTGCCTCGGTTATCGTTTCTCCCTGGGTGATGCACCCCGGCAGTTCGGCTATCCTAGCCACGTAGCCTCCGTGCTCCGAGGGATACATCTCGACTGTGTAGGGAAGCGAAAGGTAATGCTCAAGGCTTTTCTCCGCTGCCACCGTTAATCTCCCCTTCCAGGGCCTTGATTGCTTCTTTGACGTACTCGGGTTTTATAGGGTTATCCCTGGGCACAGTTATGAGTTTGTCGGCCCTGACGTAGGTGTAGTGGCTCGACCCGCTCCGGGGCTGGCGCTCTCTGAAGCCTGCCCGCAGGAGCAGCCTCCTGAGTTCGTCGAAGCGAACCTGTTTGGGATTGCGCTTGATCTTCTCGTACAGTTTTTCCAGTTTGCCCAAACCGACCACGCCTCTAAGCGGATAGTATCATATCCAGTACTAGCACGTCAAGAGCTTTAGAAAGGCTTTTAGTCCTGCGCGACGAGACCGGAAAGCGCTAAGGACTATGTGCCGTTTTTTCGGGCCTTAGCGGGTCCTTTTCGGGCACTTACGCGCAGTTTTCGGGTAAGGACCCCCCAACCTGGAGAGAATGCTCCGGGATGCCAAGATGGGGTAGATAGTGGAGGGCACCAACCAGGGTCTAGCGGTTGGTCATTTTCCGGGAGCTGTTCTTGGGGCGCTGAGATACTCCTTGCCCAATGCTATTAACAACCCTGCCATCAATCCCAAGACAGAGGCCACAGCCAAGTTGAGTTTACGGTTGGGCTTTATGGGCGCTGATGGCACCTGGGGGCTGGAGATAATTTGCATGGGCTGGAGGGCATCTAGCTGCTGTTGCAGATCCAGGCAGGCGTTGGTTAGCTGCAAGCGCTGGGAGCTGAGATCGCCCAAGGTCTCTAGGGTTTGCGAGCGGCGGAAGTCTTTGGCTCCCACTGGCAGGTTGCTGGCTTCGATGCCCTTAAGGGTGCTTTCGGCGGAGGCAATTTGTTTTTCTACGGAAGCCAGTTGCTGGTGGAGGACCTGGGCTTGGGATTCCAAAAGCTTTTGGTAGCGCTGGAAGGCAGCTTGGCTTTGCTTTTGAAAGGCAGCAATGATGCTGGCTGTCAAGGCGCGGGCCCGGGCTGGATCGGTATCCTCCACGGCGATTTGCAGGTAAGGGGAATCCTTTACTGGCTCTACTTTCACTCTGGCTTTAAGCCCGGGCAAATTAGCGGCGGTAAAGCTGGGGTCAACCTGCCGGGCTGCCTCTAGTAGCAGATCGTTGCTGGTGAGGATTCCTTGGGCGCCGGTCAGGCTGGTATAGATGGAGCCGGAGAGCTGTTGCCATGGCTGATTGCCTTGGCCAGAAGGGGCCAAGGTGTAGCCAGAGTGATTGAAATACCCTAGGTATATGGTGCTCGTGCTCTTGTAGGTAGGCGCAATTACCCAGAAGCTAAGAATGGCGCTAACCAAAACGGCTGTCACAAGCACCGAAGCGATGAGCAGGCGCTGCCGCCAGAACACCAGCAGGTATTCCCGGAGGTCGATCTCATCGCCTGAGTTCCATGAGGGTTGAGAGATGGCGGGCGGACTATCTACTGGGCTAGGTGCAGCGGCTGGTTGCACTAGCGGCGGTTGCGAAGCCATGGGTGTTTTTTGCCTCCTAGATTAGCAATTAGATTCTCAATCGATCCTATTCGGCCAAAAGCAGCATTATCTGTAGGCCTTAGTTTAGGCCCAAAGCAAGCCTCACTGACTCGAGAGCTTCCCATGAACGTCGAATTGGCCGCCCAGCACTCAACGTGGCGTCAGCACGACTAACTTGCACGTACGCCATAGTTGTTACGATAAAACCTCACTACCTTGCTCGGCTCATGGTTGAGTGCTGGGCGCCGGAGCTTCGGGGTGAGCTTTAGTCTGACCCGCAAGGATCACCGGAGCGAGCGGGAGTCCAGGCAAGTTGCAAGAAAAGGTAGCTGAGGTTCATCACAGGCAGCTAAGCTCAGATAGGTGAGGAGGGGCCTAGGAGCTGGCGCACCTGGCGCAAGTGAGCCGGGTCCAGCAGCCACACGGCCTGGCCGCGCACCTGGGCTGGCTGTCCCCGGATTAAGATTTTGGGGATGGAAGTGGCATCTACGGCTGCCGCCACCTGGAAGTAAAGCCAGAGGTTGGTGGGGGTTGAAATAAAA
>JACIYF010000114.1 GCA_014360065.1 Clostridia bacterium
GAGACGGATGCCGAGTGGGAGTTTTTGAAGCAGGAGCTGGAGCGGTCGGCCTGAGGTGCTAGGCCGACCGCTCCAGCTGTCTAGGTTTAGCATGCGTAGTTGGACTTACTAAGCTCCCAGTTCGGGCTTTGGTCAAGCAAGGGCCTAGCGGTGGGCAGGTTGGGGTTGGTGGGATAACCGGCAATAGGCCGGCATATTTTTTTCTCGTAAGCAAACGGGAGGGGATGCCGAAGGATGCCGGTAGGTCAAGCTGAAGAGATGGTCTTTCCCCAGCACCCAGGTTGGTACCCGGCTGACCTGCAAGTTCACTCCACCTTTTCCGATGGCGAAAAGGACGTGGCCGAAGTAGTTAAGATGCTAGCGGCACGGGGCTACCGCATTGTTTATTTTACCGATCATACTGATTTGATGGCTAAGAGGTGGGCGGAATACAAGAAAGCTTGCTATCGAGCTTCAGCCTTGAGAAGGCCCGGTGGCGATATCGTAGCTTTGCCCGGAGCGGAATTCTCCACCGGGAGAAGGAGGTCTATAAGTTCGGTTTCTGATTCGGGCCAGGAGCCGGGATTTCGGGCTTGGGAGAAGCAGGGAGACCTTTTGGCCTATGGGATTAGGGACGCGCAGGGGTTAGAAAATGATACCTTCAGCCCCCAGGAAGGCATTGACAATGTCAACTTAAACCTGCCGGGGGTGTCTTCAGCCGCCATCGCCCACCCTTACGGGGATCCCGCCTGGAAGGATTGGAAGGTGGTTGGTTACCGAGGTGTCGAGATCATGTCCGGGGTTTTGCAGCGCGACTTCGGCCTGAATAGCCGCCCAGTAAGGCGGTGGAGGTTGGAAATTAGCCGCCAACTTAAAGACAGCATTGGGCAAGGCTGCATTCCCTCCCCTCGGGCTGGAAGCGACTACCACGGACGCTGGTTCGACCCCGGGCATGCCGGTTACGTAACTTACATTTATTTGGGGCTAGAGTGGGAGGGGCTGTCTTACTGGCGCCGCAAAGCAGCAGTGGACGCGGCTTTAAGGCAAGGCAGGACGGTAGCCTCGCACAAAGGGTCGTTAGCTTTCCTTACTGTTAACGGGCAGGTGCCAGGGACGGTGCTTTTCGGCATTGACCCCAAAACCCCTTTAGCCTTAGAAATACAGCTGGTGGCGGCGCTGGAAGGGCGATTTGTACTGGAGGTCTATCAGGACTGGCGCTTACTGTTTCGGTGGCGCACCTGTCTCGGCGCCGGGGCCGGCTATCGTCGCAGCCGGGAATGGCACTATCCGGGAGGGGATCACTATTATTGGCTAGCGGCAAGTGGCGATGACTATGTCTACAGTTCCCCCATATATGTCAGCTCATCGGCAGCCCGACTAGTGAAGTAGGTCTAGATGGGGGCTGACAAGTGCCGTTGCTACTTGAATTAGAAACTATAAGAAGAATTAGTCAATACTGACTATTGCAAATTCAATCCTGGGATGGTATTTTTTAACTGCACCGTATCTGATCCGCCCAATTGTCCTGGCGGACCAGTTAGCCCTGTTTTCCCACGGATGTTAACCCAAAATATGACTTCTTAAGCTCTAGCCCACACTCGATCAATAGCCTGTTTCTTGAATAATGTTTGAGCAAAGCCCAGATCAGTTGAGGTGATGAGGCGTGACTGCTCATTATTTGGCCGGTATCCTGTACAACTGGGGAGAGGTCAAGGGGATTCTTGGCCAACAACGGGAACAGTTTCTACGGGGCGAAGCCCACCAATCTAGCGTACTGCGGCCGGTCATTGGTGAATCATGGAAGCGCTGCCGCACTATGGGCATCAACCCGAATATGAATAAGGCTCCTCAAGTTGTTCCCTTAGCTTATTTGGGCGACTACCTGAAGGAAAAGCAAGAACTAGTTTCTGCTGCTTTGCCCCTCATGCACCTTCTGCATTCTTTCATTGAGGGATCGGGGTTTATGATAACCTTGGTGGATGCGGAGGGAATCATTCTCAGGGTTCTAGGCGATGCCGAGGGGTATGCCCTCATCGGCGAGCACGGGTTTTTGCCCGGAGCCAGCTGGACCGAAGAAGCAGTGGGCACCAACGCCATAGGCACTTGCTTGCGCCTGGATCAGCCGGTGCAGGTGTTCGCCACCGAGCATTTTTGTGCCGGGTGGCATGGGTATACTTGTTCAGCTGCACCCATCCATGATCGCAAAGGCAACATTGTGGGCGTCCTAGACTTGACCGGCTATGATTACCGGGTTCACCCTCACAACCTGGGGCTAGCCATTGCCACCGCCAGAGCTATCGAAACTCAGCTGGCCCGAACTATCGGCCCTGACCCGGGGCAGGAATTGACGGCTGCCATCGGCGCCATGGCCACCGGCCCGACCAAAATCTCAAGCCGCGACCCCGAGCTATTGCAGGCCATTCTGGAAGGACAGCCGCTAGGCCCGGCGCCGGCTTCCAGGCCAGCTCCCCGGGTGTTTGTGCCCAGTTCTCCGGCAGGGAATGCTGCCGCAAAGACTACTACCCGACCCGGGAGGTATACCTTTGCGGATATCATCGGCCAGGATCCGAACTTCTTAGATGCCGTCGGCTTGGCCAAAAGGGTGGCTGCTACCGATTCCACCGTGCTGTTACTTGGAGAATCCGGTACCGGCAAGGAACTCTTTGCCCAAGCCATCCACAACCAAAGCCACCGCCGTAGGGGCGCATTCGTAGCCCTAAACTGTGGGGCTATTCCCCGGGAATTGATCGCCAGCGAGCTTTTTGGCTATGTGGAGGGTGCTTTTACTGGAGCCAAACGAGGAGGCAGCCCGGGGAAATTTGAGCTGGCCAATGGCGGTACCCTCTTCCTAGATGAGATCGGCGAGCTTGGCCTGGAGATGCAGGTTGCCCTTCTCAGAGCTTTGCAGGAGCGCCAGATCACCCGGATAGGTGGCCTCTGGCCCTTACCCCTCGATATCCGCCTCATAGCTGCCACCAGCCGGAATCTAAGGGAGGAAGTAAGGGCGGGACGTTTCCGCCAGGACCTTTACTATCGGCTCAACGTCATCAGCATAACCCTGCCGCCGTTGCGCGAGCGCCCAGGCGACATTTTGCTTATTGCCCAATCCAAGCTTGCCCACTGGGCGGAGAAGCTGGGTCGAAAAGAGCTTAGATTAAGCCGCCCGGTGGAAGAGGTATTTCTGAATTACTCCTGGCCCGGAAACGTGCGCGAGCTGGAAAACGTGTTGGAACGGGCTAGTGTGATGGCGCCGGGCACGGTCATCGATCTTTCCCACTTGCCTCCAGAGCTGACGGCTTGGGGCGAAAGAGGGCCTGCCAGCAGGGCGGCGGCGAGAAGAGTGGGCAAGAACATGGAACAAATCCGGGAGGAAGCCATCTGGACAGCGCTGCAAAAGAGCGGAGGTAATGTATCCTTGGCGGCGCGCTGTCTGGGCGTCAGCCGGGCCACCATTTATCGGCAGCTCAAGAAGTGGGAAGCGGAAGGCTGTTGTCATGCCTGAAGCTGATTCAGCCATTTAACTTTAGCTGTAACAAAATGATCCACTTCCTAGCCTAAGCATCGACTTGACTTTGGCTACAAACAGCCGGAATGCCCGGCAGTATACGGGCGGCATTGTTGCAAATCTAAACAGGACCCTGGCCTCAAACCTGGGAGGCCAGGGCTTTTTTTGTGACCACGACTGGAATGGCAAGGGGTTTGCAAAAGAGAGTGCTGGCGACTTGGAACAGACTGGATTTTCGGAGGGGCAAAGGGGGTAACCATTTTGACCCAAGACACCGTACCCATTCGGGAAGGGGTATTCGTAATTCCCGAGGCGGCAGGCCAAGCGCCCTATCTGGTGGGGAATCGCTGTCGCCGGTGCGGCAACCTGTTTTTCCCGCCCCGGGCGGTCTGTCCTGCCTGTCTGCGGGACGATACTCTGGAACCTCATCCCATGGGCAGCCAGGGCACGCTGGAGACCTTTTCCATTGTCTTTCAAGCCCCACCTGGGTTTGAGGCCCCATACCTTCTGGGCTTCATCCGCCTGGACGAGGGCCCGGTGATCTTTTCCGTGCTGGCGGATTGCGATCCCTTCAATCCCGACCTGGCGGTGGGGCAGAGAATGGAGCTAGTTATCGGTCAGGTGAAGACCGATCCCCAGGGACGAAAGGTAATCGGCTGGCTTTACCGCCCGACAAGGGAACGGGAACAAGCAGGCGAGAAAGAGGGCAGGAGCTAATGGAGGTGTCGCGGATGCGGCCGGTGGTGGTCATCGGGGTGGGAATGCACCGCTTTGGGAAGTTTCTGGATACCAGCCTCAAGGAGTTGGTTCGGGTAGCAGTTTGGAATGCCATCAATGACGCCGGAATCGACCCCCGCTCCATAGAAGCGGCCTATGTGGGCAGCTCCATGGTAGGGCTGATGACCGGGCAGGAGGCGGTAAGGGGGCAGGTGGTGCTTAGGTATGCTGGCTTTGGCGGCATTCCCATTACCAACGTAGAAAACGCCTGTGCCAGCTCCAGTACTGCCTTCCGAGATGCCTTTATTGCGGTGGGAGCCGGGGTCCACGATGTAGTTTTGGCTGTGGGGATGGAAAAGCTTTACGCCAACGATTTGGCTAAATCGTTGCAAGCCTTGGGTAGCGCTTCCGATGTGGAAGGCGAAGGGGGCTTGGGCTTACAGTTTTCAGCCGTTTATGCCATGCTACTGCGGCGGATGATGGCCGAACATGACTGGACGGTGGAAGACTTTGCCCGGGTGGTGGTCAAGAACAGCTACAATGGTTCCCTCAACCCTTATGCCCAGTTTCAAAAGCCTTTGCCTTTAGAGAAGGTGCTTTCCGGCCCGGTGGTAGCCGATCCGTTGACCCTTTACATGGTATCCCCATTGGGGGACGGGGCGGCGGCAGCCATCATCTGCGCTGAGGAATGGGCCCGCCGGCAGGGCTGTGCTGGCCTAGTGCGGGTCCGCGCTTCGGCCATGCGCTCCGGCAGCTGGCGGCCTTACGATTACCAGGGGCCTACTACTTCGGCACTGACCGCCCAGGAGGCTTACCGTCAGGCCGGGGTAGGCCCGGAAGACATCGATGTGGCTGAGGTTCACGATGCTATGGCTCCGGCAGAGCTTAAATGCTACGAGGATCTGGGTTTCTGTGCCCCTGGGGAGAGCGCTCAGCTCATCCGGGAAGGGAAGACCAACTTGGATGGCGCCATTCCCGTAAATACCAGCGGTGGGCTGGCGGCCCGCGGCCATCCGGTGGGAGCCACCGGGCTGGGGCAGATTGCCGAGATCGTTTGGCAGCTCCGGGGCCAAGCAGGTCAGCGGCAAGTAAGGAGGAAAGGAGGGGATTGGCCGCGGCTGGGTTTGGCCCACAACGAGGGCGGTTTTGTGGACGGAGATGTGGGGATAAGCGTGATCCACATCCTGGAGCGGGTGGGCTGAGCCCCACCGTGGAGGCATTCAGGGTAACTGGCGGACTGGATGGCTGGATGGATCTAGTTAGCCAACATGGTCAGTTAAGGTGGTTGGTAGTCAAATGAACGGGGAAAAGGTAGATGCCATTGTAGTAGGTGCGGGGCCGGCCGGTATTGCCGCCGCCATGACTCTGGCTCAGGCTGGGCTGGAAGTGATTGTGGCCGAAAGGGGCGAGTACCCTGGCAGCAAGAATGTAATGGGCGGCATCCTCTATGCCCACCCCCTTAATGAACTGGTTCCCAGGTTCTGGGAACGGGCACCTTTGGAGAGGCCAATTGTTCAACAAAACCTGTGGTTACTTGACTCACAAGCCGCTTTTACGGTGGGATTTCGGGATCCTGAGCTGGGGCGCGAACCGTATAACAGCTTCAGCGTATTCCGGGCCCAATTTGATCGCTGGTTTGCTTCCCAAGCCGAAGAAGCCGGGGTTCACCTGGCCACCCGGACCTTGGTCAAAGAGCTTTTGGTTAGTGAAGGCCAGGTTTGCGGGGTAAGGACCGGGGCGGGGGAGGAGCTAAGGGCGGATGTGGTCATCCTGGCCGAGGGGGTAAACGCCCTGCTTACCCGCCAGCTCCTAGGATTGAAGGAGATTCCTCCAGAGCAGGTGGCAGTTGGGGTTAAGGAGGTTATTTCCCTTGACCCGGGCCGAATTGAGGAGAGGTTTGGCTTGGAGAAAGGCCAGGGAGCTGCCATTGAGATGGCCGGAGAGGCGACCAAGGGTCTTGTAGGTGTAGCCTTTTTGTATACCAACCGGGAGAGCGTTTCCCTGGGCCTGGGAGTAATGGCCAGTGAGCTTAAGCGCGCTCGGACTACCCCCTATGAGCTTCTGGATGCCCTTAAATCGCACCCGGCGGTGGCGCGGTTGATTGCCGGCGGCCAAGTAGAGGAGTATGCCGCCCACCTAATACCCGAGGGCGGATTTCGGAATATGCCTCGGCTGTATGGGCCGGGATTCCTGGTGGTTGGCGATGCAGCTATGCTGGTAAACCACATCCACCGCGAGGGCTCCAATCTGGCCATCACTTCCGGACGGCTAGCGGCCCAGGCGGTGCTGGCCGCCAAGGAAAAGGGCGATTTCAGCGCGGCCGGGCTATCCTTATACGGGGAACTTCTGGCCCAAAGCTTTGTGCTGCTAGACCTGTGGACCTATGCCTGGGCTGAGCCCCAGGCCTTTGAGAAGGTACCTGAACTATTTCCTCAGCTAGGATCTCTGGCCTGTTCCCTTGGCCGCAAGCTGATGCTGGTTAATGGCCGACCCAAGCTTGCGACTTTCCACGACATGTTTGCTGAGGTGGTGGCGCGAATTCCGGCGGAGCGGATCAAGGTGCTGGCCGAAGCCATGCTGGGCGAGGAAGCTATGCGGGCGAAGCCGCCGCGCTTGGCGGGGAGGCCCAGCTGGGCGACGGCGGAAAGGCCAGCCCAAGGGGGGACAGTGGTCACCAGGGTGGCGCCGAGCTCGCAAGCAGCATCGGGAGGGCAAGAGCCATGAAGATAGAGGATCGCCTGGCGACGGTTGCTTATAAAGTGGGTTACCCGCCTCACCTGACCCTGCGGGAGGAGAGGATATGTCGGGAGAGCTGCTTGGACCGGCCCTGTACCTACGTCTGTCCAGCCCGAACCTATGTCTGGCAGGAAGATAAGCTGGTCATCAGCTACGAGAATTGTCTGGAATGCGGGACCTGCCGGGTGACCTGCCCGGAAGCCAACCTGTTTTGGGCTTACCCCCCGGGCGGGTATGGGGTTAAATATCGGTTTGGCTAGAGTGGCATATGGGGAAGCCCAAGCACCAGAAGGAGGGTGAAAGCTAAAGATGGGATTGAGCGGTGCGGAGCTGGCGGCTAAGTACGGGTTACCCGATGAAATCATCCGGGCCCTCTTGACCACCATTCCCGAAGTCCTAGAAAAGCGGGCCCGGGAAAACCCGGATAAAGTCTATCTCTATTTTGAAGACCAAAAGATTACTTATAAGGAATTGAATCAAAGGGCCAACCAGGTGGCCCGTGCTCTCCTCGGCCTGGGAGTAAAAAAGGGGGATAAGGTAGCCTGCTTGACCTTCAACAGCCCGGAGATGTTTTACTGCTGGTTAGGAATCCTTAAAGCCGGTGCAGTATTTGTGCCCGTAAATGTAGCCTTGCGAGGGGATGGATTAAGCTACATTCTCAACCATTGTGATGCCGAGGCCTTGATTATTGAATACCTGCTTTTAGAAAACCTGAATTTCGTCCGCGACCAGCTTCAGAATATCAGGACAGTAATAGTCAACACCGCCGATTTTCCGGGAGCGAACGCAC
>JACIYF010000115.1 GCA_014360065.1 Clostridia bacterium
GAATGCGGTGGTGCTGGCTTTTTCGCCGTAGGCCATCCGGCCCCAAGATAAGCTGCGGCTGCTATCCGATCCCCAAAGGCGGACCGGGCTCGTGGAACGAGCCCGGTCCGCCGGGGTGGAAAACATTCTGGTAGACGTGGGTGTCCTCGACCTCCAGAGCACCGCCTGGAGCGCCCTGGCTATCCGCGAGGTTAAAGAGCGGCTGGGCTTACCTTGCGGCTGCGCTCCCTCCAATGCCTTATTTAGCTGGCAAAAACACCACCGCCAGCGGCTAGCCCGCGAAGATGCCCTCAGCGCCACCGGAGCTGCCGTTTATAGCCTACCCATCAATTGGGGAGCTGACTTCCTCTTCTACGGGCCTATGCGCTGCGCCCCCTGGGTTTACCCCGCCTGCGCGGTGGCAGATGCGCTGGTAGCCTACGGGGCCAAGCTATCCGGTACCCGTCCCCGCCAGTCTACTCATCCTTTGCACCGGATTTAGAGCTAACCAGGTCGTATAGGCAAACCATTAATAGACGCCTCAGTTGGAACCAATGGTCTAGCTGAGGCGCCTTACTTTGGCTGCAGAGTCTTCCCAGGAAAATGCGGCCCAATTGTAGGACCTAAGAGGATTTAAGCCAGTTATGGAGAAAGAACTAAAAGTCCCAATATATATTCATTTTGCCTTATCTACTTAAATTGGTGGGAGTGAGGATTAGGTGCTAATTGTCGGAGAGCTGATCAATACCAGCCGAAAAGCCATCAAGAAGGCCGTGGAGGAAAGGGACGCAGCCTATATCCAGGACTTGACTCGCCAGCAACGCGAGGCTGGAGCCGATTACATCGATGTCAACTGCGCCACCGTGCTCAACGACGAGTTGGGGTCGCTCAGGTGGGCCATCGAAAATATCCAAGCTGCCGGTGGACTCCCCTGTATCGATACCCCCAATCCGGAAGCCATGGATTTGGGGCTATCGCTCACCCAAGGCGGCCAGCCTATGGTCAACTCTCTTTCCGGCGAAAGCGAGCGCTACCGATCGATGCTACCTCTGGTGCTGAAGTACAAAGCCCGGGTAATCGCCCTTTGCCTGGACGACCAGGGAATGCCCAAAAACGCCGACGACCGGGTGCGGGTGGCCAGGAACCTGGTGCAAAACTTGACCGCGGCTGGAGTGCCCATGGGGGATATCTACTTGGATCCGCTGGTGCAACCATTGAGCACCAGCGACAGCGCCGGTCTAGAGGTTCTGGCGGCCATTCGCCAGATCAAAGAGGAATTCCCGGAAACCCATATCATCTGTGGGCTCAGCAACATTTCTTACGGCCTACCCCAGAGAAAGGTCCTGAATCAGGTGTTTATGGTCCAGACCATGACCGCCGGCATGGATGCTTATATCCTCGATCCCCTGGACCGGAGCATGATGGGCTTCCTGCGAGCCTCCCAGGCTCTGCTGGGCCAGGACCCCTTCTGCATGAACTACCTCGCCGCCTTCCGTCAGGGGCTATACGAAAAGGCAGGAGCCTAGTTGCCGAACCGCGGCTAGGCGGCTGACTACTATAGGGACCAAAAAGGATCCTGAAATTCAGCTACCTGTCAGGCTAGACAGATGCAGGCTGACCGGTGCGATTGTCCAGCACGCGCACCCATAGTACGGGGTTATCAGGCTGGATGTAAATAGGTTGGCCTGGGGCCTGGTGGGCGCGTGGGCGCGGCCCAAACCGCGCCCACCAGGCCCCAGGCTCGAACCTCCCAGCACTATTGGTTCAACAGCTGGAAACAAATAGTTGCCGGCCTTCCCGGCTTACCAAGCGGGGCCACCATAGGCAGTCCTTCCCCCTTGGTAAGCATTCTCAAAACTTTATTATCGCGCCCTGGTCGGCAGAGCTCACCAGCCGCTCATACAGGGCCAGGTATCCTTTCTGGAACTTAGGGGCCGGAGGTTTCCATTGACTCAACCTCCTCTGGATCTCCCGCTCATCCACGTGGAGCTCCAACCGCCGGTTGGGGATATCCACGGTAATCCGGTCGCCCTCCTCCACCACGGCCAGGGGGCCACCACTCGCTGCCTCGGGAGAAACGTGCCCCACGAAGCAACCGTTATTGGTGCCCGAAAAGCGCCCATCGGTCACCAGGGCCGTATGCTTGGCCAGCCCTAGGCCATAGAGATATTTCATAGCCTTATACATCTCCCGCATGCCGGGCCCACCCTTGGGACCTTCGTAGCGGATAACCACCACATCGCCCTTCCGAATCCGCCCGGAAAGGATAGCCTCTTCAGCTTGTTCTTCCGAGTCAAATACCCGAGCCGTGCCGGTAAAGGTCCAAACCGCCGGATCGATGGCCGCGGGTTTAGCTATAGCTCCAGCCGGCGCCAAGTTACCCCGCAGGACCGCCAAGCCACCATCAGCTCTAAAGGGCGATTCTACAGTACGGATAACTTCTCGGTTGACCGCTCCCCAGCCCGAGCCCCGGTAGGCAGCCAAGTTCTCCTCTACTGTCTTCCCGGTAACCGTCAGCGCATCCAGGTGCAAGAGGTTCCCTAGCTCAGTCATTACCTGGGGAATGCCGCCGGACTGATAGAAATCCACCATATTGTATTTGGAAGCCGGGTTGAGCTTGGCCAAATAGGGAGTCTCGCGGCTAAGCTGATCAAAACGGTCCAGCCCTAGCTCCACTCCCGCCTCGTAGGCAATGGCAGGAAGGTGGAGGGCGGCGTTGGTGGAGCCGCCAATGGCCATGCATACCCGAATGGCATTGTCCAGCGACTTGGAATTGATGATCTGGCGGGCGGTGATGCCGCGGCGAACTAGCTCTACGATGGCTTGGCCGGTAGCCTGGGCAGCCCGCATCCGGTCAGCGTAGACTGCCGGTATCAGCGCCGAACCCGGCAGCGACATGCCCATAGCTTCAGCTAGAGAACACATGGTATTGGCGGTGCCAAGGTAGGCACAGGAGCCGCAGCTGGGCCCACAAACGTCCTCCAGGGCCTCAAACTCCGCCTCGGAGATGCGGCCGGATTTCAGCATACCCACCGCTTCCGACAGGGTGGTCATATCGCTGGCTCGCCCGTCGAATTCTCGGCCACCCAGCATGGGTCCGCCAGCAATCAAGATGGCCGGTAAATCCAGCCGGGCCGCCGCCATCAGCATGCCGGGCACGATCTTATCGCACGATCCCAACAGCACCATGCCATCCAGGCGGTGGGCCTGAATCATCACCTCAATGCTATGGGCCACCAGCTCTCGAGCTGGCAGAATATAGTGCATGCCATCATGGCCCTGGGCAATGCCATCGCAAGGGGCAAGGATGCCAAATTCCACCGGGGTACCCCCGGCCCGGTAGATCCCTGACCGCACGTATTCAGCCACTTCGCGCAAATTGTAATGTCCAGGTACCACTTGGTTCCAACTGTTAACCACGGCAATTAACGGCCGGGAGAGATCATCATCGGAATAGCCCATGGTTTTATAAGTGCCGCGGTTAAGCAACCATTCAGGACCGTTTAAGATATCTTGGCTTCGAAAATGCACTGACTGGTTCCTCCCTTAAGGTTTCAAATAATGCACCATTGTTGCTCAAAACCTAAAAATTTGCGCCCTGACATCAAGGCTCTAGCTGCCTCGATAGCCTAGAGATCGGGATACCTGGCTTGAGGTATCAGTAACCAAGGCTATGGCCCGCCGCAGCCGCTCACCAGTCAGGCGGGCAGCTGGACCCGAGATGCTCATGGCGGCCACCGCCTTGCCCTCCCGGTCATATATGGGCGCCGCCACGCAACGCAAGCCCTCCATCAGCTCTTCGTTGTCAATGGCGTACCCGCGTTGGTGCACCCGCTCCAGCTCCTCTTCCAGCATTTAAACAGTTAACTTCGTCAAAATCTTCTATTTCCCTTTCGGAGTTCCTGGAAATCATTCGTCCATAGCGAATTTGTTGAATCCGCCACCTTCATACCGGCGGGTGCTGTATGATGGTTAGCTCAGGTTGGCAAGACGCCGCCCTTACGGCCAAGGCTTCGAGAATCGTTGCCCTAGTTGAAGAAAGGTTGTCGGCGTCGGCGTGACTGCACCAAAAAGGGAGGCCAATCGCCTTGGCCTCCCTCGCTTCTTATTGACACTATCCGGCCCAACTTTATCTCCGCAGGCGGGCTACCTGCCGTTGGTTCCGGTGGGCAATGATGCTGCGATTCCACCCGCTGTCGACTGGTTAGCAGCAGAAGCCTGCGCTTGCCGTTTTTCCCAAATTGGCCGTGACTTGGCTTCCCAGGCGGCTGAGCGCTGGTCCAGGAAGTCAGCGATAGGTCCACTCAGAGCCGTCTCTGCTCCTGGATGGGTGGCCTCAGCGCCAGACTCGCTGACGATATCTCGCAACGCCTGGGGCACATCGATGAGCGGGCAGGGAGTTAGCAGGTTCTCGCTAAAGGGTTGCCGTTTTTGGTAAGCCCGGAAAAGGGGCGAATCCAAAACCTCCTTAAGGCTCTTGTTGAGGATATTGTCCACAGAAAAGTGGACAAAGGCGCACGGCTCTACCGCTCCCGAGGCGGTGATGTGGAAATAACGGCGGCCGCCAGCAATGCATCCTTCGGTTAGCTCTCCATCGTTCCAAAAATCGGCAATCAAGAAAGGCTTCTGGGTGCGGATGGTACGGATACGATCCACCAGATAGGCCCTCTGCTCCGGGGTCACCATAAGCCTCACATCTGGATCCCGGCCGATGGGTATGTAATGGAAGGACCACCCATAGGATACGCCCTTTTCAATTAGGAAATCAATAAACTCATCGGAAGTGACCTCATAAACGTTCTCGCTGGTGAGGGTGAGCGAAACCCCAAAGGGAACCCCGCGCTGGCGCAACCGCTCCATGACCGCCATCACCTTGTCAAATACACCTTTGCCCCGGCGGGCATCGGTGCGCTCCCGGTCTCCCTCCAGGCTAATGGCGGGAGAAACGTTGCCCACCTCTACCAGCCGGTCAGCCACCGCATCGCTGATAAGCGTCCCATTGGTATAGAGCATAAATACCATATCGCTGTGTTTGGCCGCCAGATCCAGGAGATGAGGGTAAAGGAACGGTTCCCCGCCGGACATAACGATCCAGTAGATGCCCAATTCTTTTGCTTCCCGCAAAATCCGGTCTAAAACCTCCGGGGGCAAACTGTCGTGCTTTCGGTATTCACCTGCCCAGCACCCAGTGCACCGCAAGTTGCAAGCGCTAGTTGGATCTATGAGAATAGTGTGAGGGACATTAATGCCTAGTTGCTCCGAAACCTTCCTTTGCTTGGGCACTCCAAAAAACATGGAATTGAAGAAGAAATTGTAGAGCAACCGCTTGCGGATATTGGGATGAAACTCCCGGGTAGCCCGGTTAACATAATATGAGGCCACAGGATTAGTCTGATATGCTTCCCGCAAGTCGGCAATCATCTGTTTGTGATAAGGCGTTGGAACCAAGCGTTCAGCTAAATTAAGTAACTTGATTACATTTCTATCCGCATCCCTCCCCAGGTAGCTTAGAAGTTGGCCCAGCGCTCTCTCGCCGATAAACTGTCTGGCGAACTGAAAATCAGGCATGCCGGCCCCTCCTTTAAATTATTCTTAAAAACCCATAAGACCAAAAAGATCGATTCATAATATAGCCCATATGGTTATAACTGTCAACGTGCCCAACCTTCCAAGACCCTTCCCTTACCGCCCTTAGTTTACCCCTTGGCTTTCACATTATTGACTTTCGCAGAAAGCTCTCTGAGGCTTGACGCACCCCAATCGCGCTGAGATAATGAAATTAGGGTCGAAATCCGGAGGTGGTATGGTTGGCTCTGACCCGTCGTCGCCAGCAGTTCCTGGCCCAGGTGGTAAAGCTTTATCAAGAGAAGCAGGAGCCGGTACATTATGAGATAGTGGCAGAGGCCCTTGGAGTATCCCGGTGGACAGCTTATGACATGCTCAAGGCCTTGGAGCAGCAGGGGCTGCTAGAGGCGCAATACATAGTTAAGCTGGGGTCAAAGCTTCCAGGACGTTCCATGGTTCGCTTTCGCCCCACCTCCAAAGCCTATGGTTTTGTCTCTTCCCCCGGCCCTTCCGATGACTGGCATACCATCAAGGAACAGCTTTTATCTTCACTCCGCCAGACGTTAGGCCGGCTGCAAGCACGCGGGGGGTCGAAGAGCGACGATGCTTCCCGGTTAGCCCAGTGGATGTTGGATGAGGGGACAGGCCAACAGAGTCCATTGAATAGCAGCGCCTACACTTTGGCCGCTCTGGTCATTTCCTTAAGAGCATTGGGAGAAAGAGGCACCAACCTGGGGCAACGCCTCATCGCCGCTTCCTCGCGGCCGGAACTGGGCTTGGCCACCTTTGCCGGCACCGCCTTGGGATCCCTGACCCGCACTGCCACCAGCTTCAACCTGGTAAGCCAAGCGGCTGAAAAGGTGAGACAACTGACCGAATCGCTGGCCAAGATTGCCCCTCAAGAGCTGCTCAAACTCAAGCGTTTTCTGGAAGAAGCTCTACGGGTGGGACAATAGTCCAGGCAGTTGCTTCCGAAAAGGCAACCCCCCAACCCTCCAGCAAGCCGCCATAAGGTCGGAATCATCAATGCCATCTAGGTGGCCATGGATTAAGGCTGCCGCTAGGGTTTGGCAGTTGAGACCAGATTGTCGCTACGAGGGCGAGCTAGGCGAGCAACGACGATGCTGACCTCATAGAGGATAAGGAGCGGTGCAGCCATGCATAGCTGGGAAATGGGATCGCCGCCCGGAGTGATGGCTGCGGAAATAACAAAGATAGCCACCACCGCCACTTTGTTGTGTCTTTGTAACCAGTCTGAGCTGACTACTCCCCAGCGAGCCAGAAAATAGATAGCCAACGGCATTTCAAACGCCAGGCCAAAGGGCACTAAAAAGGCAATTAGAAAGGAAACATAGTTGCCAATGGATAGCATGGGCGCCAGTTCCGGCCCGCCAATTACCAAAAGAAAGCGGGCGGCGAATTTAAATACGGTCAAATAGGCAAAGCTTGCGCCCAACCCAAATAGGATTAGCGAGGAGAAGACAATTAAGAGCACTATCCGCTTCTCGCCAGGGCGCAAGGCGGGAGCGACAAAACTCCACAGCTCCCAAAGGATAACCGGTAAGGCCAAGATGAATCCCGCCAACAGCGAGAGCTTAATCTGGGTCATAAAAGCTTCGCCCAAGCCGATATAAACCAGCTTGACCTCCAGCCCCTTTAAAGGGCCGGTAACTAAGTCTAAGAGCTGCTGGCGAAAAAAGCCATAGGCAATGCCAGTGGTAACTGCCATGGCCAAGGCGGAAATCACCAACACACGCCGCAGCTCCTCGAGATGTTCCCATAGGGTCATCTGTTTATCCATAATTATCAACCTTGCTTTCCCGGCTGGGCAGCCTCTTGCCCCGCGGTCAGCGTCATCTCCCTGCTTGCCGAGCCGCTAGGCCCATGGCTGACTGGGCTGGTACTGACAACCGCGCCAGCAGCCGAGTAACCACCGCTCTGTCCTTGGCCTTGACCTGCCCCTGGAGCCTGCGGGTTATCTAAACCCAGGTCGATGCTGTTTTTGAGGTCCTGAGACGCCTTGCGGAATTCCCGTACCGCCGCACCTATGGTTCGCCCTATCTCGGGAAGCTTCTTGGGACCAAAAATAATCAGCGCCACCACCAAAATAAGAATCAGCTCGGTGGGACC
>JACIYF010000116.1 GCA_014360065.1 Clostridia bacterium
CTCTTCCTCCTAGCCTTTCCTAAGTCCAGTTGCCCAGACCAACCAGCTGCAACCGTTTTAAGGCCAGGTGGCTCGCCGCCATCGGTCTAACCTATGCCGACTACCGAGCTTGGGATTCAGCTGCATTGAGTATACAATGGGCTCTTTTTCCGGTCAACCAATGAACTCAGTTTTCCAGAAAAGTATTTCTGCCGAGCAGGAATTATGGCACAAATAGCGAATGTAATTTACAAATACCAAAACGAATGGCTTCGGAGGAAAGGCCTTGAACCTGCTTGATATTGCCAGCACTAAGAAGAGGTCGATCGTGGATAAATGGTACGGGCAGATTATCGCCACCTACCCCGAGCCTACCGCCCGGTTTCTTGAAGGGGAACAGGATGCTTTTGCCAACCCGGTGGGCCACACCATCTACCGAGCCCTGGAAGGGCTGGTGGAAGGCTTCTTTCAAGGTGACGCCCGCTCGGAGGCAATTTCTGCCCACCTGGATAGCATTATCCGCATTCGAGCGGTCCAGGAGCTTTCGCCTTCAGAGGCCCTAGCCTTCATCTTCCAAGGCAAGCAGATTTTTAAAGAGGAGCTGGCCCAAGAGATCTCCGCCCAAAAGATTGCTCCTGAGCGTTTGGAAGCCTGGATCGATGGGTTGGCCCTGGATGCCTTCGACCTCTACCTGCAATGCCGCCAGCAAGTGTACGAGCTTAGGATCAAGGAAGTGAAAAATCGGGTATCAAGGCTCTTAGCGAGAGCAAAGCTCAGCCTGGATATTCCTAGTTGAGTAGGTGAAGCCATGGCATCGCTGCCCAAACCGGAAGAGCTCTGGCCGAAAACTTACCGTCCGCCCCGTAGCGGCTGGATGGATACGCCGGTGAGTTTCCGTCGCGGTACCTATTTGTATGGTGCCAAAGCTAAAAACTTAGAAGCGCTGGGCCTTCCCAACCCTCGGGAGTGGTCTCCAGAAGAGGAAGACTGGAAGCTCCCGAAAAACTGGCGGGAAATCATCCTTGACGGTCTGCGGGAGCGGCTAGGCCGCTTTCGCTCCCTGCAGATCTTCATGGATGCCTGCGTCCGCTGCGGGGCTTGTGCTGACAAGTGCCATTTCTTCATTGGTACCGGCGATCCCAAGAACATGCCGGTGCTGCGAGCCGAGCTCCTACGCTCAGTCTATCGCCGAGACTTCACCACCGCTGGCAAGCTGATGGGCAGGCTGGTGGGGGCTCGGGACCTCACCTTGGACGTGCTTAAGGAATGGTTTTATTATTTCTTCCAATGTAGCGAATGCCGCCGCTGCTCGCTCTTCTGTCCCTTTGGCATCGATACCGCCGAGATAACCATGATCGGCCGGGAGCTCCTCAACCTGGTGGGCTGTAACGTGGATTGGATTGCTGCCCCGGTAGCCAACTGCTATCGCACCGGCAACCACGTGGGCATCGAGCCCCACGCCTTCCGGGACATGGTGGATTTCTGCGTAGATGATATTGAGGACCGAACCGGCATCCGGGTAGAACCTACCTTCAACCGCAAAGGGGCGGAGATCCTTTTTATCGCCCCTTCGGGTGACGTGTTTGCCGACCCCGGCACTTACACTTTCATGGGGTACCTTTTGCTCTTCCATGCCATTGGTCTGGATTATACCCTCAGCACCTACGCCTCCGAAGGCGGCAACTTTGGCCTGTTTACCTCCCATGAAGTGATGAAAAGGCTCAACGCCAAAATCTATGCCGAAGCCAAAAGGCTGGGGGTTAAGTGGATCTTGGGCGGCGAGTGCGGCCACATGTGGCGGGTTATCCACCAGTATATGGATACCATGAACGGGCCGGCCGATTTCTTGGAGGAACCAGTCTCTCCCATCACCGGCACCAAATTTGAAAACGCTAAATCCACCAAGATGGTACATATTGTAGAGTTTACGGCCGACCTGATCAAAAACGGCAAGCTGAAGCTGGATCCCAGCCGCAACGATCACTGGCGAGTTACTTTCCACGACTCCTGCAACCCGGCTCGGGCCATGGGGCTCTTGGAGGAGCCTCGCTACATCATCAAGAACGTCTGCCGCCACTTTTATGAGATGCCGGAAAACACCATCCGGGAAAAGACCTTTTGCTGCGGCAGCGGATCCGGCCTCAACTCCGACGAGTACATGGAGATGCGGCTCAGGGGCGGTCTCCCCCGGGCCAATGCGGTCAAGTACGTCCAGGAAAAATACGGGGTCAATATGTTGGCCTGCGTCTGCGCCATCGACCGGGCGGTATTGCCGTCCCTCATGGACTACTGGGTCCCAGGAGTGGGCGTGGCCGGAGTTCACGAGCTGGTGGGCAACGCCCTGGTGATAGAGGGAGAAAAGGAGCGGGATACCGACCTCAGGGGGAATCCCTTGCCGGAAGCAAGAATCAGCAGCCAATGATGAACCAAACGTAGCCAACCCAGCACTCAACCTAGGACTCAACCTAACCCGACGAGGCGTTGGTTTTCCGGTCCGGTTGGGCTCCGCACCTACAGCCCCGATTTGAGTGCTGGGCAGCTGAAAGTGAATGCTAAGGAGGAAGGTCGGGATGCGCGATTTTCGTTATATACTCACCGGGCTAGCCATTTTCGTGGCGGTAGTGACTTTCCCCCTTTGGATCAATGCCGGCAAGGCGGCTCAACCTCCCGACCCCAGCCTGGATACTCCGGCTATTAATCAGCTGCCCAAAAAGCAGTGCATTGAAGCCACCGATTATATGCGGCAAAAGCACATGCAGCTGTTGGACCAGTGGCGGACCGAGGCTATTCGCGAGGGAAAGACCGTCTACACGGCTAGCGATGGCCAGAAATACCAAATCAGCCTGGAAAATACGTGCCTAAGCTGCCACTCCAACAAGTCGCAGTTTTGCGACCAATGCCATAACTACCTAGGGGTGGAACCCGATTGCTTTAGCTGCCACCAAGCGCCGGATGGAGGATGATCTAAATGGGCGTCTGATTGGCGGCCCAGCACTCAACTCACTGACCCGAGCTTGGGATCCGCGCCATACGCACCAAGATATTTGCAGGGCTGTAGTCTTGCGGTCGGTTGAGTGCTGGGCAGCGGAGGGCCAGGGCCCTAGGTTAGAAGTAAGTGAAGATGAGCAGTTGAGTGCTGGGTTTGCGGAGGAATGGGCATGCCAATTACCAGGAGAGAGTTCCTAAAATGGGGCGGGATTGTGCTTTTGGGGCTGGGCGCTTGGCCAACGGTGAGGGGTTTGGCGGCCAACCGATCCACCTACGAGGCCAACCCTCAAGCTTACTCTGGCCAGAAATGGGGCTTGGCCATAACCATGTCTACTTGCTGGCCTCATTACCAAGCTGGATGCCGGAAATGCTTTTTGGCCTGCCAGCGGGAGCACAATATCCCTGACATCGATAACCCCAAAGAGGAAATCAAATGGATCTGGACCGAGCCGTACGAGCGCGCTTTTCCTGAGCTTAATCAAAGCTATCTCAACCCTAGGTATAAAGGCCGCCCCTTTATTGTGCTCTGCAACCACTGCGACAACCCGCCCTGCGTGAGAGTCTGTCCCACCCAGGCTACTTTCAAGCGGCCCGACGGCATCGTGGCCATGGATTATCACCGCTGCATCGGCTGCCGCTATTGCATGGCCGCTTGCCCCTATGGGGCCAGGAGCTTCAACTTTCAGGACCCGCGGCCCTTTATCCGGGAGCCCAACCCGGCTTTCCCTACTCGGGAAAAGGGAGTAGTAGAGAAATGCAATTTATGCGCGGAAAGGATTGACCAAGGTCTAGTGCCGGCTTGCGTGGAAGCCTGCCCTTACGGGGCCATAGCCTTTGGGGATCTGGAGGATCCCACCTCCAACGTGCGCAAAGCTCTGTACGCTGTAGGCTACGCCATCCAGCGCAAGCCAGAGCTGGGCACTAAACCCAAAATATATTATTTGGTATAACTCAGGTGAAGTGCCCATGCGACCAACGGCACAACTAGGCCTCCAGCACCCAAGCAAGCAACTGGGAAGCGAGACAGCTTAGTACCATTGAGTGCTGGGCGGGCAGGGAGAAGTTTAAAGTGGAGGTTGGAAGTAGATGCTGGAAAAAGCTTTGAGGGGGAGCAAGGCCTACTGGGGCTGGATAATTTTCTTGTTGGCCCTAGTTAGCATCGGTTTTGCTTGCTACCTGGGGCAGCTCTCCCGCGGCCTCGCCATTACCGGCATGAGCCGGGATGTCTCCTGGGGGCTCTACATTGGCCAATTCACCTTTCTGGTGGGGGTAGCCGCCTCGGCAGTGATGGTAGTGCTGCCCTATTACCTCCATAATGTCAAGGAATTCGGCCGCATCACCATCCTGGGCGAATTTCTTGCAGTTAGCGCCATCATCATGTGCTTATTGTTCGTAATCGTTGATCTCGGTAAGCCCATGCGCCTCCTCAACATGATCCTGTACCCTACCCCCCGATCGATCCTTTTCTGGGATATGGTAGTGCTGACCGGATACCTCCTCCTTAACCTCATAACTGGGTGGCACGCTCTAGAGGCCGAAGCTAAAACCGTTACACCGCCCGGCTGGACCAAGATCCTAGTTTACATCTCTATCCCCTGGGCCGTCAGCATCCATACGGTTACCGCTTTCCTTTATGCTGGCCTGCCCGGCCGCCATTACTGGCTTACCGCCATCATGGCGGCTCGATTTTTAGCCTCAGCTTTTGCCTCGGGGCCGGCCCTATTGATTCTCCTAAGCTTTGTCATTAAAAGGGTCAGTCGCTTTGACCCTGGCCGGGAGGCCATTCAGAAGCTGGCCGGCATCGTCACCTACGCTACCGCCATCAGCGCCTTCTTTATCGGCCTGGAGTTTTTTACCGCCTTCTACAGCCAGGTACCAGCCCACGGCATGACCAGCCTGGCCTACCTCTTCTGGGGCCTTGAGGGCCACGGCAAGCTGGTGCCCTGGATGTGGGTGTTTGTGCTTCTTTTGGCGCTGGCCTTGGTGCTGCTCATCAATCCCCAAACCCGGGCACAGGAGAAGTGGCTTAAGCTGGCCTCAGCGGCTGTCTTTTTCGGCATGTGGATCGAAAAAGGGATCGGCCTCGTAATTGCCGGGTTTATTCCGAACCCCTTAGAAAAAGTGGTCGAGTACGTGCCTACCCTGCCCGAGGCCTTGATCGCCTTGGGAATCTGGGCGGCTGGGTTTTTGATTCTTACCTTGCTCTATAAGATAACCATTGCGGTTAAAGAGGAAACCGTCCAGTGAAGCCTAGTATCACCGCTCTGGCAGAAGCACAGGTGGTGTTTCACCGGTATTACCGAGGGAAATGAGGGGTTGGGTGTGAAGATGGGATTTTCGCTCTTGGTAGTTGCTATTTTGGTAGCGGCAGCCATATTGGGCTCGGCCATAAGCCAGCTGCAGTTCCTGTTGGCCGTGGTAGTGCCTTACGGGGCAGCCGCCACCTTCCTTTTGGGCCTAGTCTATCGAATCATCAAGTGGGGTCGGGTACCCGTCCCCTTCCGCATTCCCACCACCGCCGGCCAGCAAAAGTCCCTGCCCTGGATCAAAGCCAGCGCCTTGGATAATCCTTGGTCGGCACCTGGAGTGGCCGGGAGGATCGCCCTGGAAGTGCTGTTCTTCAGATCTTTGCTTAGGAATACTAGGACTGAAGTACACCTGGAGCCCAAGGGGCCAAAGCTGGCCTACCACTGGGAAAAATGGCTTTGGCTCGGGGGGTTGGTTTTTCACTGGTCGCTCTTTATTATCCTCATTCGCCACCTTCGCTTTTTTACCGAGCCAGTGCCGGCATTCATCACTGGGCTGGAGGGGTTAGATGGCTTTTTCCGGGTGGGCTTTCAAGGCCTGCTCTTGACCGATGTGGGGATCCTAGCAGCCGTTACTTATCTATTCTTGCGGCGGGCGCTCATCCCCCAGATCCGCTATATTTCCCTCCCCGGCGATTACGTCCCCTTGTTTTTGATCCTGGGTATAGCCATTTCCGGCATCCTGATGCGCTACTTCTATCGAGTGGATGTCACCGCCGTCAAGGAGCTGGCCATGGGGCTGGTAACCTTTAGGCCCGGGCTCCCAGCCGGACTGGGTACCCTCTTTTATGTCCACCTCTTCTTGGTCAGTAGTCTTCTAGCCTACTTCCCCTTCAGCAAGCTGGTGCACATGGGCGGCATTTTCCTTAGCCCCACCCGCAACCTGCCCAACAACAGCCGCGCTTTCCGGCACATCAACCCCTGGAACTACCCGGTTAAGGTCCATACCTATGAGGAGTATGAAGACGAGTTCCGGGACAAGATGAAAGCTGCCGGCCTGCCAGTGGAGCGAGAATAACCCTGCCAGTAACCGTCACCTGGAAAGGTTTCCTAGGTGCCCGGCACTGCTTCCTTAGCCCCACCCGCAACCTGCCCAACAACAGTCAAGGCAACCATAAACGTATTTTGCTGTGACCACCAAGGCAGGGCCTCCTTGTCGCCAGGTTTGCCCGGTGATAGTATAGGATCAGGGTATTTAATCGAGCTGACCAAAGGTGTTTTAGCAAGAGTGCGGGCTCGACGGGTGGCAGTGGCGCCGTCGGCGCAACAGAGGGACCCAAGACAGAGGAGGCTAGTTAGAGTTGGGAAGTGTAAAGGATCTGAGGATTGTAGAAGAAGCAACGGCAGAAGGCCTGGGGCGGGGACAGTTTATATTCTCCGACCGCTATTCGGTATTTGATTGGGGAGAAATGCCCGACCATATCCCCAATAAAGGCGCTGCCATTGCCCTTTTAGGCGCCTATTTTTTCGAGAAGCTAGAAGAAAAGGGCATCCGCACTCATTATCTGGGTCTGGTGGAGGATGGGGCCGTAAAAAGGCTTTCTCAGCTTAGGCAGCCAGCCAACACCATGGAAGTAAGGCTACTTGAGGTAATAAAGCCCCGGTTTGATGGCTGCCAATACGATTATTCCGCCTACCAGCATCGTCCCCAGGGCGGCTTTTTAATACCCTTGGAGGTAATTTATAGAAACTACCTTCCGGAGGGATCAAGCGTCTTTCGCCGCTTGCAAAAGGGAGAGCTGGCTCCCGAGGATCTGGGGCTAGCAGCCCCACCCGTTCCCGGACAAAAGCTAGAACCAGCTTTCATCGATTTTTCCACCAAACTAGAGATAACCGACCGGTATCTTAGCGCCAGCCAGGCCCAGGCCATCTCTGGCCTTAGCGACGCGGAAATGGTAGCCCTAAAGGATTTGGTGCTTGCCATTGAAAGCCTCATCACCCAAGAGTTCGCTCGAGTAGGCTTGGTGAATGAGGATGGCAAGTTTGAGTTCGGCCTGGATGAGGACCGAAATCTGGTGGTGGTGGATGTCCTGGGCACCTTGGATGAATGCCGGTTTACTTACCAAGGGCTGCCGCTCAGCAAGGAGATTGCCCGGATTTATTACCGCCAAAGTCAGTGGTACCAAGCCGTGGAGGAGGCCAAACAAAAGGATCGCCAGCATTGGAAAGAAATCTGTCGGCTTGGCCCGGAGCCGTTGCCGCCGGAGCTGAGAGCAGCCATTTCT
>JACIYF010000117.1 GCA_014360065.1 Clostridia bacterium
ATAATCTGACATTTGCTTCCCTCCCCCTATTTGGTTCCAACAATCTAGTACTGGTAATTCAGCTTCCCAGATCTTGGGCCATTGCTCTTCTTATGTTATGAGGAAGCCCTCCTGGAGGTTACTCCGTAGGAACAACCAAATGGCGACTAGGAGGGCGGTTTGCGGGAAAACTAAGGCAAACGATAGTTAGTGGAGGAGCAGGGTTGGCTAACCATAAAGGCACTACCTTTTCTACCTTTCAAATCGCTGCCGCCTATGTAGGCACGGTGGTAGGAGCCGGGTTCGCATCTGGACAGGAGATACTGCAGTTCTTCTCTAGTTTTGGTCGCTGGGGGTTACTGGGCCTAGCCAGCGCCACCGTCCTGTTCATCTTTTTTGGCCATATAATCCTTCAAACCGGGCACCGCTTGGGAGCGAACTCTTATCAGCCACTCTTGATAGAGGTGGGGGGTCATTGGGTGGGAAAAGCCATGGACTGGTTCATTACTTTCTTTTTATTTGGTTTTTTAACCGTAATGGCAGCAGGCGCCGGAGCCATTTTTGCGGAGCAATTCGGCTTTACTGCCTTGTGGGGTAGTATGCTCATGGTGGTTTTGGCGGTCCTGACCGTGTTAATGGGTTTGAGCGCCGTGGTTTCGGCCCTGAGCATTGTGACTCCCTTTTTGATCGCAGCCGTCTTGATCGTGGGAGCAGCCAATATCTGGCCCTATTTTGCCTCCGGGGCAGCAGTCCCTCCTAGCACCGGCACCGGAGCTGGCATGGTTGCTCCGCAAATGAGAAGTCCGCTGGGCTCCAACGAACTGGCCGGCTCACCTGCAGGCGCACCTCCGGCCGGACCCGGCTCCTGGAGTAACCGGCTGGGTATAACCCTAAGCGTGCCCCTCCTGGAAAAGCTAGGGTGGTCGGATTG
Organism: Clostridia bacterium; assembly: GCA_014360065.1. Classification (NCBI taxonomy): domain Bacteria; kingdom Bacillati; phylum Bacillota; class Clostridia; species Clostridia bacterium. The sequence goes on from JACIYF010000117.1 coordinate 911, forward strand.
GGCCCGCGCCGCAGCTCCCTTTTGGCCCCTGGCTGCCCTTTTGTATGCCTCTTATAACCTGATTTTGGCTCTGCCGGTACTGGTGCCCATCAGCAACGCCAGCCGCCCTCGTCACCTCCTCCGCGGCGCCATTGCCGGCGGCCTGGGGTTAGGGTTAGGCGCTCTGGCCATCTACTTGGCCATTCTGGCCAACTTACCACTGATCGCCACCAGGGAAGTGCCTATGCTCTATGCCGCCAACAATCTGGCCCCATGGGCTGACCTCCCTTACAGCCTGATCCTTTTGGCCGAAGTCTACAATACCGCCGTTGGTAGCCTGTACGGGTTTAGCGTTCGCCTGTCGGATCCTGCTACTCCCCGTTTCCGCTGGCTGGTTATCGGTTCCGGGGCAGCAGCTTTCCTAGCAGCCCAATTGGGCTTCTCCCGCATGGTAGGAACAGTGTTTCCGGCCATAGGATACGTGGGCCTAGTTTTCCTGGGATCCCTAACCTATGGCTGCTTTAAGCGGGGGTGGAGACTCCGGCCGGTCTCGCCCCCGCACCCCACTGCTGCCGGCCCAGCTGCTGCTAAACCTAGGACACCAAAGAAACCGCCATAACCCTAGGAGCCCAACCCGCATGAGCCACTCCGACCACAATTGAATTGGACTAGGAGAAATGTTATCTTTACATGGAATTCGACTGGTGCCCTATGCGCCCAGCCGCACAAGCAGACATGGAAAAAGCGCGCAGGGAAGGTTGGGGCGCTGACCGGAAGCGACATTAGGCCGAGCGGCTAAGCCACCTTAGCAATGGCGAGGCTGGAGAAGGCCCGGAGGGCAGGACGCTTGGAGTCGGCCACGGACATGGAGATCCGATTGGCTGGGAAGCTCGCTGGAGCTTGAGATGAAGCACAAGCTCGCTCCCCGCAGGATTACGGAGCGGAGGAACAGCGCCCCACTGGAAACATATGGTTTTTGGAGGGCATTTCATGTCCAGAGAGAAGATCCTGGTAAGTGCCTGCTTGGCAGGGCATAACTGCAAGTACAACGGCGGTAACAACCTAGCTCCGGCTATTAAAGAGCTGGTACAGCAAGGTATAGCCATACCGGTTTGCCCCGAGTGTCTGGGTAAGCTCACCATTCCCCGCCCCCCAGCCGAAATCCAAGGCGGGAACGGAATGGATGTCCTCAGCGGTCAGGCCCGGGTGATTGACCGGGAAGGCAAAGACGTTACCCAGGCTTTTCTTCGGGGCGCGCAGGCGGTGCTGGCTAAGGCCCAGCAGGTAAAACCCTCGTTGATAATCCTTAAGGAGAAAAGCCCCTCCTGCGGTACCACCCTTATCTTTGACGGTAGCTTCTCGGGACGGACCCGCCCTGGGCCCGGAGTGACTGCCGCTCTCCTGTACCAGTACGGTTTCCCCCTACGCAACGAAAATAATTGGCAAGAATAAAACCAAGCTTACCTCTAGACACTAGTATCGATAGATGTCATCCATACTTCCGATAGGAACGAGGGAACAAGCTTGCAGGTTGGCCTCATCGGCCTGGGGCGGATGGGCTTTAATCTGGCGCAAAACATGATCGACCACGGCCACCAAGTGGTAGCCTATAATCGCTCGCCTGATAAGACTAAGGCTGCCCAGCGAGAGGGGATCAATGGTGTGTACGCTTTGGAGGGTCTGGTGGAGAAGCTAACTCCGCCCCGGGTAGTCTGGCTTATGCTCCCAGCGGGGGATCCGGTAGAAAGCATGCTGGGAAAATTGATCCCCCTTTTAGTCACGGGCGATACCGTAATTGACGGCGGCAACTCGCATTACCAGGACAGTATCCGTCATTACCAAGCTTTAACAGCCAAGGGCATTAATTTTGCTGATGTCGGCACCAGCGGTGGACTTGCCGGTGCAAGGCACGGCATTTGCGCTATGGTCGGAGCTGAAGATCGCGTATTCAAACAACTGGAACCGCTAATTGCCAGCATCAGCGTGCCGGAGGGTTATATCCATACCGGACCTCCCGGAAGCGGCCATTTCGTTAAAATGGTTCATAACGGCATCGAATATGGAATGCTTCAAGCCATCGGTGAAGGATTTGAGGTTCTAGCCCGCGGACCATTTCCCTTCAACTTGCAGGCAATAGCCCAAGTTTTTAATCACGGATCGGTAATCCGGAGCTGGCTAATGCATCTTCTCGAACAGGTCCTTAAGGATGGAAGCCAACTAGCCACCATCAAACCCATAGTCCATTCTTCAGGGGAAGGTATGTGGATGGTCCAAACCGCCCTAAGACTGGGAATACCGACCCCAGTCATTGCCGCTTCCGTCTTTGCCCGCTACCAGACTGAAAATCAAGATCAATTTGCCGCCAAAGTAGTAGCTGCCCTCCGCCACCAGTTTGGTGGGCACAATGTTGAAACCACAGTACCGGAAAGGGGCTAACCAGGAATGGGCAGCCGAATTCCTGACTGCTGCCTGATTATTTTTGGGGCAACTGGCGACTTAGCCCGCCGCAAGCTCTTCCCTGCCTTAGCGAGCCTGGCCGCCCAAAAACTTCTGCCCAATCGCTTTGCTGTCGTAGGCTTAGCTCGACGGCCAGAAACCAACTCCAGTTTTCGGAACTACCTCAAGGCGACTATTCAACAATACGCGCCTAGGCAATTGCCCAGCGGGGCTATTGAAGAATTCCTGTTACCACGAACCCATTACATACAGGCCGACATCCACGACCCCGACAGCTATGCCCGGCTCCAGGCTATTTTGGTCGGCCTCGAGGATGGCGGTAATACTACCCGGAACCACATTTTCTATTTGGCCTTAGCGCCCGAGCATTTCCAAACCGTGGCTCAGAACCTCCAGCGGTCCGGCCTGGTACCTGGCCAGCCCTACACCCAGAGCTGGCCACGACTGGTCATTGAAAAGCCTTTCGGTTGGGATCTAGAATCGGCCCGAAGGCTGAATCAAGCCCTCAGGAACGTATTTCCGGAGGAAGCCATTTACCGCATCGATCACTATCTCGGTAAGGAAATGATTCAAAACCTCATGGTCATCCGCTTCGCCAATGCCTTTTTTGAGCCGGTATGGAACAATAAATATATTGATCACGTTCAGATAAGCTCCTTAGAAACTGACGGGGTAGGCACTCGCGCTACCTATTACGAAAAGGCCGGTGCCTTGCGCGATATGGTACAGAACCATATGCTGCAACTGGTAAGCATGATTGCTATGGAACCCCCTGCCAACTTGGATACCAATGATATCCGGGAAGAAAAAGTAAAGGTGTTAAGATCCCTGCAGCCCTTTACCCCCCAAACCATCCGCAAGAACGCGGTGCGCGGCCAGTACCAAGGTTACCGCAGCGAAACAGGAGTACGTTCCAACTCCACCACCGAAACCTTTGTGGCATTGAAGCTCGCCATTGACAATTTCCGTTGGGCCAGGGTTCCCTTCTACCTGCGTACCGGCAAGCAGTTGGCCCAAAAAGCCATCGAGATCGTGGTCCAGTTTAAGTCCCTTCCCGAGATTCTGTACTTTAAAGAATACGGTGAGCTGCTGCCCAACCTCCTGGCCATTCGTATCCAACCCTTAGAAGGAGTCTTCTTACGGCTCAACGCCAAAAGACCAGGCACGAATGATTTTATCATCCCCATCAAGCTCGACTTTTGCCAGAACTGTGAGGTAGGGACAAATTCACCTGAAGCTTACGAACGCTTACTGCTAGATGCCATGCGCGGGGACCAAACCTTGTTTACCGGGTGGGAGGAGGTAGAATATTCCTGGAGATTCGTGGATCCACTGGCCCAGGAGTGGTCGCAGACCTTGCCTCCATTTCCCAATTACGCGGCAGGCAGCTGGGGGCCAGAGGCCGCTCAACAGCTCTTACTCAGAGATGGCAGGCAATGGGCCCAACTAGAATGAGGCGTAGTCGGCGAAAAGTACAAGCAAAGATGGCTTGGGCATGACCACCAGACCGGGCCAGATTGCTTCGGGAGGAGGCATATCATGTTTCGCATTTATGACATAACTTGGCCGATTCATCCAAAAATGCCGGTTTACAAGAATCGCCTGAAGCAATGCCCTCGGATCGAAACCACCAGGGACTATGAAGCCGGCATCAGAGAATCGCAGATTACCATCAACCTCCACACTGGCACCCACCTGGATGCCCCCATGCATGTCGATAAGGAAGGGGTAAGCGTGGACCAGCTGGGCCTACTTCCTCTGCTCGGGCCTTGCCGGGTACTAGATCTTACTGGCGTTGGAGAAAAGATAGAGGCGGGAGATTTAGCCGGTCAAGCCATAGCGGCAGGTGAGTTCATCCTGCTGAAAACACAGAATTCACTGGTCGGGAGTGTAGCCGAAGACTTCGTCTATCTGGGAGCGAGTGGCGCTCAGTATCTCGCTCAGGCCCAAGTCCGCGGGGTGGGGATCGATGCTCTAGGCATCGAGCGCGACCAGCCCGAGCACCCTAGTCACAAGGTACTGCTACAAAAAGGTATTATAATAGTCGAAGGTCTGTACTTGGATGAGGTAGCGCCCGGTTCCTATTTTCTGGTGGCCTTGCCCCTGAAAGTAATAGGCACCGAAGCCGCCCCCCTGCGAGCCGTTCTTATAACGCCTGAAGCTGATATGCCAACATGAGTAAGCGCAAAGGCCGGGGCACCTGCATCCCCGGCCCTTTGCTATGCTTTTGCATGCACCAGCTCAGCCCTCCACTGCAGGCCAAGGCTTAAGCGATTAGATCGTAAAGGGTAACTGCCCCGATTATGGTTACAATGACGGCGCATATATACATGAAGCACACGGCCGGAGCAGACAAGGCAATGCCCTTGTCAATCTTGCGGCCAAGGTACACGCTTGCCCAAGCAATAACCGGAATCATCAGGGTTCCGGTAATGCCGCCCAGGAACACCAAAGCTACCGGTGTCCTGATGGCAAAGTACCCAAGGGCAAATACCACCAAAAGCAGGATGGTAAAGCCATTGGACCATTTGGTTCTCTGTTTACCACTGGTCACTTTAATGGATCCAAGCCTCAGGAAAAAATCAAGGAGAAAACGGGCATAGGCAGCAGCATTAGCATAAAAGGTGGAATACATGGCGAAGAAGGCGCCAATCATAAACAAGTAGAAGCTCCATCCTCCATATATCTCGGTAAAAACAGCGGAAATACTCTTTAGTACTTCCAGTCCTGAGGGCAGGATCCCTAGCGTATGCAACACCTTAGCGCCGAGTACATAGAAGGCTGCAGTAACAAAGGTAAAGACCGTGGCGGTGACGATTATGTCCTTATGCAAAACGCTGATCCAGCCCTTGGCCCTCTTCTTCCATTCAGGCGTGTCGTGTCTAGGGCCTACATTTCTGGCATATCCTTTCTCCAAGCACCAGTAATGGTAGGACACGATTTCCGCTGAAGCTAGACCAGTTATGCCAAAGGCGCCAAAGGCTACTTGCCAGCTTTCCCGCGGAATAGCAAAGGAAAATCCTTGGGCCAGGTCGGCTAGCGTTACCCTGTACGGTGTAAACATTAGGAGCACTGAAGCAATAACTGCAGTCAGAGAAAACACTACTACCAAGAAGGTGGCTACGTTTTGGATGGTGTCATATCTGGCCTTAAGATAGGCGATACAGGAAACCACCACCAAAACAGCTGCCCAGAACCGCTCATCCAGGGCAGGAACAAAGTTCATGATTACCGTACCGGCGGTTCCAAGTATCCCTCCCTGCTGGAGGATTACAGAGAAGATATACATCATCCATAGCCAACCCACCAAGTGAATGTTAAATATCCTTGGGCCGGGAAGATCGCTAAAGGCCTCCAGGGGGCTCTTGCCGGTCACCACCGCATATCGGGCTAGTTCTTCCAAAAAGATAAGCTTGACGATACAGCTTAGAAGAATCAACCCCAGGCCGGCCATACCCACTTTCGCACCCAGAATCGGCACGGCAATGACTTCGCCGCTGCCTACAACTGCTGCCGCTAGGATCATGCCTGGTCCCAGATACTTGAAGCTCTGTCGCCACCTTTGAGGTGGCTCCAGTACGTCCTCGTCCCGAAGCCGGTATGGATCAACGTCCAGGAGACCTCCGTTAACTTCTTTGCTCATTCCCACTCCCCTCTCCTCTTTCCAGATGATTATAGTTCGAGTGCAAATTTGACTATTGTTGGCCTGAAGTCACACCACCTCACTTATGGTTAAATTCTAAAAACCAATTCCCAACAGCTGTTGCATATATGTCAACCTAGGCTCGAAAAAGCCCAGGAGTGGGGCGTTGTAGCATGGAACAAGTCAATCGTTTCTAGCAACATTGAGATTATTTCCCTTCGCTATTTCTTGCCCGGTTGCTTCATTTGTTTCTAACTATACAACTGTGTTTTGTTAGTGTACAGCTTTGGCTTTGACGCCAGAGCGGGAAGCAGCCGTTACCCCTAATGGCGCTTACGGTCAAAGAAAAACCCCGCCTTTGCCAGCGGGAACTGACGAAATATATCGAGACGCTCTATGCAAATAACCGCCAGAACACATTCCTGGCGGTTATTCTTTTCCCGAGCTCACTACATCCACACTACATCCATCCGGCCACCCGCA
>JACIYF010000118.1 GCA_014360065.1 Clostridia bacterium
GTGCGGCCGGTCCGAGCTAAAGCACTTGTCTGTGTTTTCTTTTTCTGGCAGGCGGGATTTCAAGCTCTACTGCAGCTGTGGTGATGTCTTGGCCTACTTACAAACCAAAGACTGGCGCCGTTTTTGGCTACAAATTGGGTGCAGCTTATGTGAGGGCACCCACATTATAAGCTTACAGCGCAAAGATATTTGGTCTGATAAGGTAATAGCCCTGGAATGCGAAGATACTGGGGTGGAGACCGGTTACATCGGCCCTGGCGACAAGGTCCGTAAGGCTTTCCGTCACCGAGAGCCTACTCTAATGGAGCTGGCCCAGGACCTCAACTTTCGTGAGTACTTTGACAATCCCGATGTCATGGAAGGGGTATTAGACAAGCTTTATCGGATGTCGGAGCGGGATAAAATTTACTGCCAATGCGGTAATCATGACATTGAAATCGAAGTCTATTCCGACCATGTGGAGTTGCGCTGCAATTATTGTCGCTTGGTAGTCCCTATCCGGGCCCGCAGCAAAAGAGATCTGGATATGGTGAGAAAGCTAAGAAAAATCGTTCTTCTAGCTGAGGATATATCTGATTCTAATTCTTCTAAGCAAGCTGGCCGCGGACGTACTCGGGGTGCCAGCAAGAGCCGCCGCTTCCCTTCGTCCCATTTAACTAAGCGCCCCGAATAAAACGGGTCATAGTGCCATGTATAGGGTTATAATATACAGTGAGGTGTTCTTATGCCCTTAGTCACTGTTTCCGAGCTGCTTCGGCATGCTGAGGCTGGCGGGTACGCAGTAGGCGCATTCAACTGCAATAACATGGAAATAGTGCAAGCCATCGTCCAAGCAGCTGAGGCCGAGCGCGCTCCGGTGATTATCCAGGCTAGCCAAGGGGCCATTCGATACGCAGGTCTTGAGTATGTTGCCGTCCTGGCGTTGACAGCGGCTCAGCGGGCTAGCGTACCCATGGCCGTGCACTTGGATCACGGACTGGACTTTGAGCAGGTAGTTCAATGCGTGCGGGCCGGTTTTACTTCGGTGATGTTTGATGGTTCTCGCTATCCATTGAAAGAAAACATCAGGCGAACCCGGCAAGTAGTCGAGATTTGCCGGGCGGTAGGAGTATCAGTAGAGGGTGAGATCGGCCGAATTGGCGGAGTCGAAGACCAAGTTTCCGTGAGCGATCGCGAGGCCATGCTTACCGATCCCGAGGAGGCCAAGCAATTCGCCGAGGCTACCGGGGTTGACTCCTTAGCAGTAGCCATTGGCACTGCTCACGGTCAGTATAAAGGGGTTCCCAAGCTGGACTTTGATCGCCTGCGGGCCATCAAGCAGTTGGTATCGGTACCCATAGTATTACACGGTGCAAGCGGTGTTTCCGACGAAGCGTTGCGCCAAGCTGTCAAGTTGGGGGTCCGGAAAATTAACATTGATACCAACATTCGCGAGGCGTTTGTAGCTGGGGTAAAGAGCGCTCTGGAAGCTGATCCTGACCAAATCGATCCGCGCAAGATTCTTGGGCCCGCCCGCGAGCGCATGCAGGCGGTGGTGCGGGAGAAAATCCGGGTGTTTGGCAGTTCCGGCCAAGCCTAATTTTGGTTTCAACCCAAACTGACTTCTCACCTGAGTGTCCCGAGATATTGACCGTTTTTCCTCCAGTCGTATTTTTAAAACATCCTAAATTTAAACAGCACAACCGGAAAGGAAGGAGCAACGTGAGGCTATTTATCGACACTGCCAACGTGGAAGAGATCCGGGAGGCCAACTCATGGGGGATCATTTCTGGCGTAACTACTAACCCTTCGCTAATAGCTCGGGAAGGCCGAGATTTTCGAGAAGTGGTCAAGGAGATCTGTACCATCGTTGACGGGCCCGTCAGTGCGGAGGTGATAAGCCTTGAGGCCCAGGCTATGGTTAGGGAAGCCAGGGAGCTGGCCGCTATTCACCCCAACGTGGTTGTTAAGATCCCTATGACCATCGAGGGCCTTAAGGCGGTGAAGGTATTGGCCGAGGAAGGGATTCGTAGCAATGTCACCTTAATTTTCTCGGCCAATCAGGCTCTAATGGCGGCCATAGCTGGCGCTACCTATGTAAGCCCTTTTGTTGGTCGGTTAGATGATGTTGGCCAGTCAGGGACGGAAGTAGTGGCTGATATTGTTCAGATCTTTTCTCAGTATGGTTTTGACACCGAAATTATTGTAGCTAGTGTGCGTCACCCTTTGCACGTACTGGAGGCCGCGCGCCTAGGAGCGGATATCGCTACAGTTCCCTTTAAAGTGTTGGAGCAGATGTCCCGCCACCCCTTGACTGATGTTGGAATTGAACGCTTTTTGGCTGATTGGAAAGGAGTCAAGAGATAGGAGGTTGATTCTTTGAGCGTCAATAATACTCACTGGCGTAACCATAGCTCGGCAGTGAACGAATCGCAGATCGTTGCCGAGCTAGAGGCCAAAACCATGGCGGAACTCTATCAAATGGCCCGGGAGGCCAACCTTACCGGTTATTCCCGCCTGCGCAAGAAGGAACTAGTATTCGAGCTCGCCAAAATTCAGGCTCAGGCCAAGAAGGATGCCAGCCTTACTGCTAAGGGGATTCTCGAGATTCTTCCCGACGGGTATGGTTTTCTCAGACCGTTTGAATACCTCCCCAGCGATGATGATATATACGTTTCCCCTTCCCAAATCAGGCGATTTGACTTGCGGACAGGAGATGAGGTGGCGGGTCAGGTTCGCCCCCCCAAGGAGGGAGAAAAATACTTTGCCCTGCTCCGGGTGGAAAGCATCAATGATTGTGATCCTGAAAGCGCGGTGCGCCGGCTTCATTTCGACGGTTTGACGCCGGTTTTCCCGACCGAAAGGCTTACCCTAGAAACTGGAGATGGCGACGTTTCTACGCGCATGATTGACCTGATCGCTCCTATCGGCAAAGGTCAGCGAGGGCTCATTGTTGCCCCACCCAAAGGGGGCAAGACAGTATTACTAAAAAAGATAGCCAACAGCATCACTACCAATTACCCCGAGGTGCGGCTAATAGTTCTCCTCATTGATGAACGCCCAGAAGAAGTTACCGACATGCAACGTTCGGTCAAGGGCGAAGTGGTAGCTTCTACGTTTGACCTACCCCCGGACAATCATGTCAAGGTAGCCGATATGGTTCTGGAACGAGCTCGCCGCTTAGTGGAGCATAAGATGGATGTGGTCATCCTATTAGATAGCATCACTCGCTTGGCGCGTGCCCATAACCTGGTGGTACCCCCGAGCGGCCGGACCTTATCTGGCGGCGTGGATCCTGCGGCTTTGCACAAACCCAAACGCTTCTTTGGCGCCGCCCGCAAGATCGAGGAAGGTGGTAGCCTTACCATCTTGGCAACTGCTTTAGTAGAAACCGGAAGCCGAATGGACGAAGTGATTTTTGAAGAATTCAAGGGCACCGGCAATATGGAGCTGGTGCTGGACCGTAAATTAGCTGAGCGGCGCGTCTTCCCAGCTATCGATGTCAAGCGTTCCGGAACTCGTCGAGAGGAACTGCTCCTGTCTCGTGAGGAACTCGAGCTGATGTGGCACTTCCGCCGGGTTACTAACAATATGACCCCGACCGAGGTCACCGAGATGTTGATCGATGCTTTAAACAAAACCAAGAGCAATAACGACCTGTTACGTGCCCTACCCAAGCTGTTTCCGCCTGATGAAGCTTTTTATCGCAGAGAGCGTGAATACCTGTAGTTGGTTGGAGAAACTAGGCCGCGCCCCAAGCAAGACGCGGCCGTGCTAGGGGATCCGTTTCTAATCCGCAGGAATGCCTGCCAAGCGCTTAAAGAGGCTCTTCTTGCTTTCGAGGTCATACTGCTGGGTTATGGCAATCCGTTCCATAATTGGGGATCCTCCTCCGTGTATCCCAGCCACCTGCATGACTCCTCCTAATGAAGAGCAGAGCACGTCGGAAAGGGCGCGGAAAAGGCGGTGTTGGTTCTCCGCTGAAACAGCGGGATTGCGCATGATGTACTTTTCCAGGTAGGGCCTGGTCTCAGGATTAAACCAGTCCCTTTCCGGAGGTAAAGTAGCCGGCAACCCGCCAGCCAGGTCGGCCACGATCTCATATTCGTGGTAAAGCTGAGTGCCGGCATGGTAGCGGCCGACGTTGGTAAAGACAAAGTCGGGCACATAAGTGCCGGAAGCGTAACGGGTAGACTTGACCGCGGCAGCGATGCCAGCAGCATAAACCAGCTCAGCCACGGCGATTAGATCTGCCAACTTGTCGCGGACATGGCTGGCTTTTCCTACCCCGTTATATTCAGCCGCCAAGGCGGCCGCTCCCATCATCAGGTCAGTGGTAGCTGGCTTGCAGCCGGTGTAACTGTGGCGGTGATAGGTAGCGAAGAGGGCGGCCAAAAGGCCAGCTGCTTGGTGTTCGCCGCATAGAAACACTCTTTCCCAAGGCACGAATACATTGTCAAAGATTACCACCGAGTCGGCGGCGCCGTAATCGACCATGGGGGCGCGAAGCTGTTCTCGGGGCCGAGGGCTGGTAGCGCGGGTTATCAGCTTGACTCCCTGACTATCGGCGGGGATAGCAAAGGCTACTGCCCAATCACCTTCCTCCGGTGTTAAAAATCGGGTAGGGATAGCAATGATTTCATCGCTATAAGCAGCTATGGTGATATTGGCCTTGGCCCCCCGAACGACAATTCCGTCGCTCTTTCTTTCTACTATGTGGACGTAAAGATCCGGATCAATTTGCTGGTGTGGCCTTTTAGAACGGTCACCCTTGACGTCGGTTTGAGCGCAGCAGCCGACCAAGTCATTTTCCTGGAAGTATCTGAGATAGGCTAGGAAGCGTTCATGGTACTCGGTACCGGCCAGGTTATCTACTTCCTTGGTTATCACTGATAGAGCATTGAGGGCATCTATTCCCATGCAACGCTGAATGCATCCCCCGGTTTTCTGGCATAGCCGCCGGGTCATCTCCTGCTTCTTCATCAGGTCATCCGGGCTTTGATGAATATGGGTGAAACGGTTGATGCTTTGCCCGCTGAGGTGAGAGGTAGCAGTTACTAGCTCCTGGAGCTCGGGGTCAGAAGCTGCATCAAAAGTAAGGCTAATTACATTGATGCCTGGAGCCAACGCTGGGTGGTCTCTGCCTATAAGCTCACCATTGTGATAAACGTTTTTCTGCATGCTTCGCAATCTTTCTCGGTATTCGGCTGCTGTACGCAAGGCACACCCTCCTCAAGGAATATAATTAATCAAAGTTTTCTATATATTCTTGCCAGATCCTCTTAAGTTAAGAAAAGAACTACCTTACTGTAGGTGGTCTACTGATGGATGTTGACGGGTGTGCCTTGGGGGATATTATCATAAATCCACTTGGCGTCAGCAATAGCTAGGCGTATGCAACCGTGGGACGCCGGTTGACCCAATTTACTTGCCTCCTCCGGCAAGATGTTTTGGTTTTTGTCCATAGGGACACTATGAAATAGATACTGACCCCAGTTCTTGAAGGAAACCCAGTACTTGCCGCCCTGTTGGTACTTTTGGCTAAAAAACCAGAGCCCCCGATTCTGAATTTTGAACTGGCCTAACGGGGTGGGCTTGTCCTTGGTGCCGGTTGAGGCGATCATTTGCTTTTGCAAGCGCCCATCCTTAAAGATCCTAACGCTTTGCTCGCTGATGCTGACATCTATCCACCATCCTCGACCGGTGGCGGATATTTCCACTGGTTCCTTTTCCTCCGGTTCGCGATCCTCCGGCCTAGTTACCTGGTAGTTGTTGGCCGGTGGCTTGGGGCTAGAGGGTTTGGGAGGGGCTGGGGGTTTAGAGACGGAATTGGCATCCGAACCGTTAGGGTTAGACACTGGACCATTGGGGTCAGGCGTTGCCGGGCTTGAACCGGGCGCGGATTGCGGGCCAGAATCGAAGGTAGGGGTCTGATTGATAGGTGGTACTGCCTCCCCCTTAACTACCATGACTATGCTCAAAACACCGAAAAGCATTACTGCTAGCAATCCGGCCAATTTTCCCCAGTTTCTCCTCACTGATTTGCCTCCTTGACGGTGACCAATTCAATACGACCAATTCCCCAATTCGACATTCACGGACGAATTCCTAGGTCTTAACTAAAATTTAAAGCTAAGTCGGGTTGTCAAGATGAGGTGTAAGGAATATAGTCTAGGGTTAGACATTGGTAATAAAGTCAGAGGTGATTAGGTTGTATAAACCCCAAGGCATTTATGTAGCTATGGTAACACCATTTGATGAGGCTGGAGAGGTTGACGAAAAGGCCTTACGGAATATGGTCGAGTTTTATGTCCAGGCTGGAGTAGACGGGGTCTTTTCTGCCGGTTCGAGTGGAGAATTCATCCATTTAGGACCCCGAGGTTGTGTTGAAGCCAATCGGATAGTGGCCGACCAAGTGCGGGGTCGGATCGAGGTTTTAGCAGGAGCCAGCGCCTCACGGCCGAGGGATTGCGTGGCCATTGCTCAAAGAGCAAAGGAAGACGGCTGCCAAGCAGCAGTCATTTGCCCTCCACCATATTACCGCCTTAGCCAGGATATGATTCGGTACCATTACGAACTGATTGCCGAGCAGGTAAATTTTCCTTTGGTGTTGTACAATATACCTATGTTTACCAACCCCATTAGCCCTGAAATTATTGGGAAGCTATCTCGTCTGCCCAACATTGTAGGCTTAAAGGACTCTAGCGGCTCCATGGTGGACTTTATGGCTGCTATTGATGCGGTGCAGCGCAATGATGGCGACCTCCAATTTCTGACGGGGCGCGAGGAAAACTTGTTTGCTTCCTTGATAGTAGGTGGTGCTGGCTGCATCGGTGGAGGAGCGGCAGTGGTGCCGGAGGCCATGGTGGCCATCTACCGCGCCTACCAAATGGGTAACCATGAGCGACTGCGCTGCTTACAGCTTTCCATTGTTCAATTGGTGCGAATCATGATGTCCTTGCCGTTCCCGGTTGGTTTCAAGGTTGGGCTGGAACTTCGCGGCATGCCGGCTGGAGAGCTACAGCAGCCTTTAAGCCCTGAGGCTGAGGCCGAGATTGAGAAGGTACGGCCGCAAATTCAGGCGTTGATTCGGGAGGTCTTGCATACCGCTACGTGCGCTTGCGGAAATCGCTGCGCCTAGGGAGGATCGTTTTTGTGCGCATAATCGTAGCCCCTGACTCCTTTAAAGAAAGCCTGACCGCAGTGGAAGCCGCGGCTGCCATTGCCAATGGTATCCGGCAAGTGCTGCCGGAAGCAAAGATCGAGGAGGTTCCAGTTTCTGACGGTGGGGAGGGTCTAGTTGAGGCCTTGGTTAGCGCTACAGGAGGAAAAATGGTTAGCTGCCAAGTTAC
>JACIYF010000119.1 GCA_014360065.1 Clostridia bacterium
ATAAGTTTGGAACTGCTTTTAAAACCAGTACTTTCTGGCTGGAAACCTGGTAGCGGCGAAATGCGTTTCGGAGACTTAGGAGAGAAACGGTTACACTGGTCAGTACCTGTGCCCAGGGCTCTGGTAACTGGGCGAATCAGCATCAGGAACAGCCATAACAGTTTTGAGGGTATCGGCTATCTAGATCATTGGGCTGCCAATTTTAAGTTGTCGGAAACGCTTAGCTCTCTTTGGTCAGCGCAAATGTTTGCAGATGGTTATACTCTACTACTGTTCAGTAGCCAAGGAAACCACCTATATAGCTGGAAGGAAAAAAGTGCTGCCATGATTGCTTGTCAGAACCACATTCTAGCTAGCACACCCAACGTTGAGCTCGTCAAAACCTTCGAGAGGGAAGGGTCATATTCATACCCTCGGTCAATGGTATTAAGGATTGAGGAAGCCCCGGGCTACAGCCTAGTAGTTGACCAGTTTTTATCACCGGCCCTACCATTTTGTTTTGGCGAGAGTGGCACTATCTTGGCGAGTACTAGTCTACTGGGCTGCTTTAAGCTAAGAATATATGGTCAACCAATAACTGAAGTTAGCGGTTATGGTTCTATAAATGTAATCAATTTGAAATCCAAGTGACCCTGTCGAATTGGGGTTACAGGGTGATAGTATTTGCGATCAAAAGTTGGTAATTGCTGGAAGGGATAAATTCTCTGGCCTCGAAAATAGCCACTTAAGTAATCCTTGAAGGGTGGTTTAAGTGGCTATCAGTATCAACAGATTGTTTGGCAAAGACCTTTCCTTAGATAAGGCCTGTATGGCCCCAAACTTGCCCTATGACGAGAGTAGTCAGCCCTATTTTGGCCTCCTTACCCGTGAACCGGATAATGCCCAAGCCTGGTACCGCCATGGGCAAGCCAAGTATGCTGCGAAGGATTACGTGGGAGCGCTCAGCAGCTTTCTAACTGCCTATTATTTTTCTCGGTCTGACAAGGTAGTACTTTTTTGGGCAGGGCTAGCCCTCGACAAGCTCAACCGTTACCGAGAGGCTCTAAAATGTTTCTACGCAGCCAAGCGGTATGTGGATAGGAATGTACTGAGTAATAACATTGCCGTATGCTATGCCAAGTTGGGCGACTACAGGGCCGCCATCAAGCTGCTAAAGAGAATAACTAAGCAGAGGAACAGTCAAAGCTCCACAGCATTTTCCAATCTGGGCTTCATCTTTTTAAGGCTTGGGCAATATCACAGAGCGATAGATTCATTTCAGCAGGGCCTGAAACTGGACCCATCTGATGCAACGCTCCTTATGGCCATGGGGGTAGCTTATGAGGCTATGCACAACGATAGCATGGCCGATCAATGGTATCTCCGAGCTCTAGAGTTAAACCCGACTCTGCAGGAAGCCCTTAAAGGCCGAGTAAGATGTTTGCTTGGCCTGAAGCGTGCAAGTCAAGCGCTCGACTACATTAACGCCATGCTCAAGCAGGATCAATCTGATCCTGAAGGATGGTGGCTTAAAGGGCTCTGCCATGATAGCCTCGGCGAATACCGTTCAGCCGTCAATTGCTATAACCACGCCCTGACGCTTAGGGCCCGTACCAGATGAGGCTCTCACCCCGCCTAGTAAGTCCGGGTGGCTACAAAATCGGCTATGGTTATAAGAGATTGTCGAATTTGGTTATTTGGGAGAAGCATCAGATAGGCTTTAGCCTTATTAAGATATCTTCTAGCAATTAATAACGTCCTTTCAATGGCCCCCGAATCCTTGATAATCTCTATGCAACGGGATATTTCCTCTTGGTCTTTATTTCGCTTGAGCAACAATTTCTCAAGCTCTCGGCTTTGACGAGCGTTATTTAAGGCTAGAATTGCAGGCAGAGTGATGATCCCTTCCTTGAGGTCGCTTCCCACAGGCTTGCCTAACTGCGATTCTTCTGCGGTTACGTCCAACACATCATCGGTGATCTGAAACGCCATACCCAAGTAAAGCCCATATCTGCCCACTGCTCGGCAATACAAGGCTGGTGCCTTGGTACAAACGGCTCCAGCCTTGCAGCTGGCTGATATCAGCAGTGCCGTCTTCCGTCGGATCCTTCGGAAATAGCTGCGCAGGGATTCGCCAAGATTGAAAGTACTTGCTATTTGCTTTATTTCACCTTCGCACATCTCCAAGCTAATTCCGGATAGAATACCCATGATTGTGGGATCTTGATATTTACTAAACAAGTAAAGAGACCTTCCAAATAAATAGTCGCCAACATATACAGAAACCTGCTCGCCCCACCGGGCCCTGACAGTAGCTTGTCCTCGGCGAATCAAGGCACCATCAACTATATCGTCATGGACAAGGGTTGCCATGTGCAGCAGTTCTAAGCCCACAGCTAAAGGCAATATCCGTTCCCGACTATAGTCCCCTAGTCTGCTCGTCAATAGAGCCAACGTAGGTCGGAGCCGCTTTCCCCCTCCCTCCAGCAATTGTGTAGCTGCTTCACAAATTATCGCGTCATCGCAGGCTATCTGAGAACGTAACTCAGATTCTAGGCATTCCAAGTCGACATAAATCTCATCCGGCAAAATTTGCATTTAAGTAACCATCCTACTAGCAGAGTTGTTAAACGCTAAGCGGAGGCGCTTTTGGAGCATCTGCTGGTGCCTGCTTTTCTTGCTCCTCCACCAGCCTGGGCACGTTTCTCTTTGTTAATCCTAACCAGGAACCCACTACGCTGCGCTTCAAAAGCTGAATTGCCAGCGCAGGGTCAACGCCTTTGGGACAAACGTCCGAACAGGCACCAGCCAAATGACAACGCCAAAGCCCGTGAGGTTGGTCTATTACTTGGATTCGATCTTTGGATCCAACATCCCTACTATCCATATTATAGCGGAAAACTTGGGCCAATGCTTGTGGTCCCAGGAATTGCTTGTCGGTGGCACATGTTGGGCATGCAGCTATGCATAGCCCACATTTAACGCAATAACTAAATTGCAAATATCGTTCCAATTCCAATGGTGTTTGGGCAAACTCTCTCACATGATCTGCGGTAAGTTGTGGGGATATAAGGTAGGGTTTAACCATTTTATGCTTGTTGAACAAGGGAGTAAGGTCCACCACCAGATCTTTGATAACATCATAGTTGGCCAACGGTCGTAGCTCCAGCCTATCAGTACCTAACTCAGACACCTGCGTATGGCAGGCTAGATGAGGAAAACCGTTTACCATAACCCCGCAAGATCCACATATACCCATTCGACACGAAGACCGAAACGCCAACGTACTATCAAGATGCTCCTTAATATAAATAAGGCAATCAAGAATCGTCATGCCCTTGGAATACGGCACCGAAAATAGGTCAAACCGTGGTTCGGCCTTTTCCTCAGGGTTAAACCTAAATACCCGTACCCGAATGTCTGATGCCATTTATCTCCACCTCCAAACTAGCTGCCGAAACTCTTGATAGTTATAAATAGTCCCCAAGCGAAAGCCAGGCTACCCAAGGCGATAATAATAGTCGTTATGCTTCTGGAGGCAGCTGTGGCAGGAAACCACTCCAAGAGCACGGCTCTAAGCCCATAGAATCCGTGATAGACTACCAATGCCAGTAAAAGCACATAGAATACAACCCATGATACCGAAGCAGCCCGACTCATTACCGAAGAGTAGGAGAGTACATCCCCAACGTTATATCCCAGCCACCCTAACACCATATCCCAATGCATGAGCGCCATATGAATTGCTAAAGCAATAATCATTAGGAGACCTGTAACCAGCTGCAATAGCCACCAAAAACTCTCTCTCATTAGTTAACTCCCTCCTTGCCAAAAACCTTTACTTCCAGCCACCAGCCCCAGGCCCCCACCCTTGCGAACCTCGGCAGGGCTAGGTGGGCAAGGGCCAAATAGGTGCTTTTTCATTACCTAGTTGTGCGGCTTGCCGCATGGGGCAACCTATTAGGACATGGGGGACTCACATGCTCCTAAGCTAAAAACATATCCCACGCAGTTATCAGCAACAGCCCAACAATTGTAAGCCCAATAACCCATATCACTGGTCGTTGACGTTGGCGGGAACTAACATATGGAAATACGGGTCTGCCGGGCTTCCCCAACAGGTAGCCCATTTCTTCTAAAATGAGCCGGAGGCCGTTTAGCCCATGGAAAATCAAAGCTGCAAAAACAACGTATTCTAATGATAAGAAGAGAGGCGTATCAAAGAATGCCATAGTAGCCTCCCATGGCCCTTTCCCGTATATTCTGTAGCTAGTCTCCACTAGATGCAACAGTAAAAACAGTAAAATTCCAAGCCCCGTAAGGCGTTGAAGAGAATAAAAGTACCGTTCCAGAGGATACTTTCCAGCCCAAAGCCAACCCTTAATACCCAGGCGATTATCATAACGTTTCACGGCCACAGGCACTACCTCCTCTCAGTATTTGCGTTCAATTGGTTTCCACATAGTGATGGTGACTGGTAAATAATCTAGCTGAGGGCCCTTGTCGGAATAATAAGCCAATGTGTGCTTCAGCCATTCCTCGTCATTCCTCTTGGGGAAATCTCTTCGAGCATGGCCACCTCGAGATTCAGTCCGGGCCAGAGCGCCGGCTACAATAACCTCTGCAAGATCCAACATGTTGCGAAGTTCTAAAACCGCAATTAGGTCCGTGTTATATACTCGACCCTTATCGCTAACCTTAACCCGCCTATATCTATCTTTCAGTTCGACAATCATTTGCAAGGCTTGTTGGAGCCCAGAGCCGTTCCGAAAAACTCCCACATATTTATCCATTAAATCCTGCAGTTCTTCTCGAAGTTGATATGGGCTCTCAGTACCTGTCTGTTGTACCAGTCCTTTGAACACCTGCGCTTCCTGTTCCTGAACTTCCTTCTGGGGAACTGCCGGGTTAGATTTCTGCTTAGCCACATAGTTCGCTGCCTGTTCACCGGTGATCCGCCCCCAGACCAGACATTCGGCGGTGGAGTTGCTGCCTAAACGGTTGGCACCGTGCAACGAAACGCAAGCAACTTCCCCGCAAGCCCAGATGCCCTCAATAGGAGTGCGCCCGTCTATATCTACATGAATACCTCCCATAGAGTAGTGAGCTGCAGGTCGGATAGGAATTGGCTGAGTTATGGGGTCAACACCAATGAAGCGCATAGCTACCTCTCTAATCAAGGGCAAGCGCTCATTAATTTTGTCGGCTCCAAGATGGGTCAAATCCAGGTGGACGTAGTCCAAGCCTTTTGGTCCTGCAAATCCCCTTCCCTCTTCAATTTCAATCATTTCTGATCTAGCAACAATGTCTCTGGGTGCCAGTTCCATTTTGCTAGGAGCATATCTTTCCATGAAGCGTTCTTCCTGGTTATTGCGCAAGTACCCCCCTTCTCCACGAGCAGCTTCAGTAATCAGTATTCCAGACGGGACCAAGCCGGTAGGATGAAACTGGACAAACTCCATGTCCTTCAAGGGAATACCGGCTCGGTATGCCATAGCCATTCCATCTCCAGTTACAGTATAGGAATAAGTGGTAAAGCCATAGATGCGACAAGCACCTCCAGTCGCGATAATTAAGGCCTTACCCCCGATCGCAAAAAACCTTCCTTGGGCTAAGTCCCACACGGTGATGGCGCTAAAATGGTCGTGATCGATTATAATGGATGTTGCTTCGCACTCATCATACCGAGTTATGTTGTTAAACTTCTGCAAGGTATCATATAGGGCGTGAACTTCAAAAAAACCAGTCTTATCCGCAGCATACACGGCCCGGTCAAAGCTATGGCCTCCAAAGGGCCGCTGATCAATCTGTCCATTGGCTCGTCGGGACCAAGGAATCCCCCAATGCTCAAGCTGTACGATTTCCTTGGGTATCTCCTGTACGAAACGCCATACTACGTCCTGGTCTGCTAGGAAATCACTTCCCTTTATGGTATCCCAGGCATGTAGTTCCAGACTATCCCCTTCTTCAGGCCTCAAGACAGCAGCTGTTCCGCCTTCGGCGCAGACAGAATGGGGTCTCAGTAACTGGGTTTTTGAAACTAAAGCAATGCTTACTTGGCCATTGGTCTGGATAGAGGCTTGTACGGCAGCCCGCATACCAGCAAGCCCGGAGCCCAGGATTACGATATCATGGTATACTACATCCATCCCAGTTCCCCCTTCGTTAGCGAAACTTTCAGTATAATTCGTTTGCAATAACCATGCCACATGCAATAACAAGAATACCATATTGGCTCTTGAACATTAATATTGCATTAGAATACGATTCCTGATGCATGGCCCTCGTCCCGAACATACCTGTTCTGCTTCTAATGACTAGAAAACCGTTTATAATGCTTAGAAGCCTTGTATAAACTCTACAGATTTTTCATCAAACAATGGAGGATTTCTGGACAAAGGGGAGAATACTCATAATCGTAAAGTTGCGACCGTACCCACCTTGGGATAGTGGTTACGGATTTTGGAACAAGGAGGTGAGAGATCTTGACCGTTAAGGAGGCTTTCGATGGCATTCAGCAAAGAATGGCGGAGAATCCCGCCAAATTAGCCGGGATGAACGCTGTATTTCAGTTTGACTTGACCGGTGAGGGAGGTGGTCAGTACCACGCCGTAGTTAAGGATGGGACAGGTGCCATAAACGAGGGCGTAGCCGACAACCCCAATATCACCATTACCATGTCTGCCTCTGATTTCCTTGACATGATCGCGGGAAAGCTCAACAGCACCGCTGCATTCATGAGCGGCAAGCTAAAGATCAAGGGTGATATGGGGCTAGCTATGAAACTTCAGAGCTTGCTTGGTTAGCTAAGCTTATATATTTACGGGGGGCTGAGTTCAGAACTAAGCCCCCCGATTTCTATAGTGCCACCTATGAAGCTTCGCAATATTGCTTTTATTGGAGGTGCTGTTCCGATTTGAACGGAGCCTTGCTAGAAGGAAAGGTTGCCCTAGTTACGGGCGGTTCACGAGGATTGGGAAGGGCTGATGCATTAGCTTTGGCAGAAGCTGGCGCTGATGTAGTAATTACTGATATTCTTATTGAAAGCGACGATGACACTAGCACCGCTGAAAAATATGGCCCATTGGCCCAAGCGATGAAAAGCATGAACATAGTTTATGCAGAGCAAACTGCCAAGGAAATTCAAGCCCTTGGTCGTCGGGCCATGGCCATCAAAATGGACGTGACCAACCGGGAACAGGTTAGAAACATATTTGAAATGGTAGTAAAGGAATTAGGCAGAATAGACATTTTAGTTAACAATGCTGCCACTCTTGATCATATTGCTACCATTGAAAAGCAAAACGATGAGCT
>JACIYF010000120.1:0-6543 GCA_014360065.1 Clostridia bacterium
GGGAATAGCTTTGGCAGCAAATGCTAGCTTTTTGAAGGAACTGGAGGCCATTTTGGGCCGGGAGCGACTAATTACCGAGCCGGAAGAGCGCTGGTGCTACGCTTTTGATGCTGCTGCCGCTCAGCCCAAGCACCTACCCGTGGCAGTGGCTTTGCCGCAATCCACCCAGGAGGTAGCCGACATCATGCGCTTGGCTACCCAGCACCGGGTCCCGGTTTACCCGCGGGGTGCTGGCACCAACCTTAGTGGCGGAGTGATTCCCCGAGAAGACGGGTTGGTAGTGTCCTTAGTAAAGATGAACCAAATTCTGGAGCTGGATGCAGAGAACCTAACCGCCACGGTTCAGCCTGGGGTAGTAATCCAAGATCTCAACGACGCCGTTGCTCTCCACGGCCTTCTGTACCCGCCTGACCCAGGAAGCGTCACCACTGCCACCATGGGTGGCAGCGTGGCCGAGTCTTCTGGTGGCTTGCGGGGCCTCAAGTATGGGGTTACCAAAGACTACGTTATGGGCCTGGAAGTAGTGTTGGCGGATGGCACTGTGTTCAGCTGCGGCGGCAAAACCGTCAAGAATGTCAGCGGATATGATTTGGTCAAGCTCTTCTGCGGCAGCGAGGGGACGTTGGGGATTATTACCGCCATCACCGTGCGGCTGATCCCCGCCCCCGAGGCGCGCCGGAGCATGCTAGCAGTATTTGACCGTCTCGAGGATGCGGCCCACACCATTACCGGGATCATTGGCAACAAGGTGATTCCTGCTACTATGGAGATCATGGACAACAAGACCATTAGAATGGTGGAAGAATATTGTCATGCTGGCTTACCGGTACAGGCGGCGGCCATCTTGCTGCTGGAGGTTGATGGTATAGCTTCAGTAGTGGAAAAGGAGGCGGCGGTGGTGGAGCAGGTATGCCGAGAAAACCACGGGCACATCCAGGTGGCCCGAGATGATGCCGAGCGGGATAACCTGTGGACGGCGCGCCGGGCGGCGCTACCAGCCTGTGCTCGTCTGCGGCCCACCACCGTTCTGGAAGATGCTACTGTGCCCAGGAGCAAAGTGCCGGAGATGTTGATGGCTCTACAAGAAATCGCCGATAAATACAACCTGGTCATGGCTACCTATGGTCATGCCGGCGACGGGAATCTTCACCCTACCATTGCCTGTGATGAACGCAACCCGGAAGAAATGGAGCGGGTGAGTAAGGCAGTGGATGAGATTTTCCGCACTGCCATCAAGTTAGGCGGCACCTTAAGCGGAGAGCACGGCATTGGCCTGGCCAAGGAGAGATACATGCCGCTCCAATTTGGTGAAAGCGGCGTTGAGGTAATGCGCCGGATTAAACAAGCTCTTGATCCCTTGGGGTTACTCAACCCGGGCAAGCTGATCTCCATGAACCCGCCAGGGGGTGGCCAGCAATGAGCGCCTTGGATGACCTGCGTTTAGTCGAGACCGAGATGGCCAAGTGCATGAAGTGCGGCAACTGCCAGGCGGTTTGT
The DNA here is from genome assembly GCA_014360065.1 of Clostridia bacterium. Lineage (NCBI taxonomy): Bacteria > Bacillati > Bacillota > Clostridia > Clostridia bacterium. Next base: position 1,498 of record JACIYF010000120.1, read on the forward strand.
CCCCTTTACAAGGAAACCCTGCGGGAGGCGGCAGTGGCTCGGGGAAAGGTGCAGCTGGCTTATAGCTATCTTAAGGGTGAGATTCCTGCTACCCAGGGCCTGGCCGAGAAGCTGCTCTTTTGCCTCACCTGCATGGCTTGCGTGGCCAATTGCCCCAGCGGGGTGCAGGTGGATGCGGTGGTGCTGGCAGCCAGGGCTGCCTTAGTAAGAGAAAAGGGCTTGCCTTGGCTCAAGAATGTCATCTTCCAGGGCCTGAAACGCCCTTGGCTGTTTGATTTGGCCTTGCGCACCGGTCGTCACCTGCAATTCCTAGCCCTTCGCTATCAGCCCGAGCTAGGCCGCTGCCATCCCCGTTTTCCCATCGGCCTAGAGTTACGGCGGGTTTTGCCGCCTCTAGCCAAGAGGACCCTCAAGGAGGAATTTCCAGAGGTAGTTCGGCCGGCCCATCCTCGCCTGCGGGTAGCTTTCTTCACCGGCTGCTTAGAAAACTATATCTACACCGACATTGGCCGCTCGATAATTAATGTCCTTGTGGCCAACCAAGTTGAGGTAGTCATTCCCAAGGATCAGCATTGCTGTGGAATTCCCACCTTGGTGCATGGCGATGTCCATACCGCCCGAGAAATGGCCGCTTCCAACTTAGTCATTTTTCAGGGCTACCAATACGATTACCTGGTAGCGGCCTGCGCAACCTGCGGAGAGGCCTGGAAGCACTACTATCCCCAGCTTCTTGATGCTACACCTAGCTGGCAAGCGGCGGAGGCGGTGGCGGCCAAGGCTCGCGACATTAATGAACTGCTCTTGGAAATCGCATACCGGCCCCCGGCAGGAAATTTGCCCTGGAAGGTCACCTATCACGACCCCTGCCACCTGGTGAGGGGCCAAGGAGTGAGCCAGCAGCCGCGGGCGATCCTGAAGTCGATTCCTGGGCTGGAGCTGGCGGAAATGAAGAACGCCGACCGTTGCTGCGGTAGCGCTGGCTCCTTTAGCCTTACCAATTACGATATGTCCATGCGGGTGCAGGCCCATAAGGTGGCGGCCATCCGGGCTACTGGGGCAGAAGCAGTAGTCACCAGCTGCCCGGCTTGCCGGATGCAGCTGGAGGATGGATTGGCCCAAGCTGGCTTAGGGCCGCGGGTATTGCATGTAGCCCAGGTGTTGGACCAAGCCTATGCTGCCCAAGATAAAGCGGCCGCTGGCTGGTCCGCCGCCAGCTGACCGGCCGGGAGGAGGACGCCGATTGACTGACCAAGAACTGGTACCTGGCTTTACTGATCTGGCTGAGACCATGGGGGCCCAAGTGATCTCCGTTTCCGGACCTGAAGCGGTGGCGGCCAAATTGGTGGAGGTTCTGCGTCCGCTGGGCTCCAAGGTAGCTTTGACGGCTTGTTCCCTGATCCGGGAAACGGGATTAGAGGCGGCCCTAACCCAGGCTGGATTCTTAGTGGAAAAGGACGGGGCGGAATTTGCTCGCCAGGCGGATATCGGCATCGTTGAGGCCGATTATGGCATCGCCGAAACCGGTACCCTGGTCACGGATGCCACCGATCTCAAGAGGCGTTTGGCTTCCATGCTCCCGCTTACCTGTGCAGTCCTGCTCCCGGCGGAACGGATTCGGGCCAATCTGGCGGAAGTGGTAGAGGCTTATTTAGCCTCCGGCCCTTGGCCGGGCTACCTGGCGTTGGTGACGGGCCCCAGCCGTACGGCTGATATTGAAAGGAGCCTTACTATCGGCGTGCACGGCCCCGAGCGTTTGTTGATAATCCTAGTGGGAAGTGACGATTGCGGTGGCCAGTAAAGAGTTTAGAGAGAGAATTAAGAAGGCCTTGGGTAACGCCAGCCTGCGCGGGGCTTTGGAGCGCTTTGCCGATTCCTACGTGGTGGCTAGGGAGCAGGTTTACGCTGGCCGCGATTTTCAGGCCCTCCGGGAAAGAATTGCTGCCATCAAAGCCGATGCCGCTAACCGCTACGGAGAGCTGGCGGATGAGTTTGCCCGAGCGGTGGAAGCTCGGGGAGGCAAGGTATTCCGTGCCCAAGATCCAGCCTCAGCCCGGGAGTACATTTACCAGGTGGCCCGGGAGCATGGAGTCACCGATGTGGTTAAGTCCAAATCCTTTGCTTCTGAGGAGATCCACCTCAACGAGTACTTGGAAGAACGGGGTATTCACCCCCATGAGACCGATTTGGCGGAATGGATCCTGCAGCTCATGCCCGGTGAACGGCCCTCGCACATGGTGATGCCAGCCATCCACTTGCCCAAGGAGGAAGTGGCCCGGGTATTTAGCCGTTACCTGGGGGAGCCGGTAAAGCCCGACATCGCGCAGATGGTCCGCATTGCCCGGCGGGAGTTGCGCAAGAAGTTCCTTAGCGCTGGTATGGGCATCAGCGGCGCCAACATTGCTGTGGCTGAAACTGGCACTATCGTCATCTGCACCAATGAAGGCAATGCCCGGCTCACCACCACCGTGCCGCCGGTGCATGTGGCCATCGTTGGCTACGAGAAGCTGGTTCCGCGGATGCAGGATGTGGTGCCGATACTAGAGGCTTTGCCCCGGAGCGGCACTGCCCAGCCAGCCACTAGCTATGTAACCATGATTACCGGCCCGGTGCCCGCATGGCTGGGGGATAGGGAGGGGCCCAAGGAGTTGCACGTGGTGCTTTTGGATAACGGCCGCACCGCTATGGCCGCCGACCCGATCTTCAAGGAAGCCCTACAATGCATCCGCTGCGCTTCTTGCACCAACGTTTGCCCGGTGTTCCAGCTGGTCAGCGGCCAAGTATACGGCTATATCTATAGTGGCGGTATCGGCAGCATCCTAACTTCGTTTTTTAATTCCCTGGAGGATGCTGCCGATCCCCAGAGCTTGTGCCTGGGCTGCCGGCGCTGCGCCGAGGTATGCCCGGCCAACATCAACATCCCCGACCTAATATTGAAGCTGCGGGAGAAGGTGGTGGCCAAGCAAGGCCTGCCCGCTACCTACCGGATAGTTCTGCATGGAGTGGTGGCCAAGCCTAAGCTGATGCATGGCCTGCTGCGGACGGCAGCACGCCTGCAAGGGCCAGTTACCCACGGTCAGCCCTTCATCCGCCACCTGCCGCTCTTTTTTAGCCCCTTGGCCCACGGGCGGAGCCTTCCCGCCATTGCCCGGCAGCCGCTGCGGGATCGGGCTAAGCAGCTCGAGCGGCCGGTGGAAAACCCGCGGCTACGGGCGGCCTTTTATAGCGGCTGCGTCATCGACTTTGCCTACCCGGAGATTGGCGAAGCGGTCTATCAGGTCTTGGGACGGGAGGGGGTAGAGGTAGTTTTCCCCCAAGGCCAAGCCTGTTGCGGGGCTCCAGCTACCTATTCCGGAGACCGGGAGACAGCAGTAAAGCTGGCCAAGATCAACATTGCTGCTTTGGAGGCAGCTCAGGCGGAGGTGGTGGTTACCGCTTGCCCTACCTGCGCCGTGGCTTTGAAAGAAGACTTCCCTAAACTTTTGGCCGGTAACTTGGCCTGGGAAAAACGAGCCCAGGCCTTGGCGGCCAAAGTCAAGGATTTCACCCAGCTGGTAAGCGAGCTCACAGCTCAGGCTGGGCGAATCCTTTCTGCCCCCGCAGCTGCCGGTGGGCCTACCCCAGCCTCGCCGGCAGCTTGCCGGGAGCCCATTCGGGTTACCTATCATGATTCCTGTCACTTCAAGCGGCACCTGGGCTTGGACCAGGTGGCCCGGCAGGTTCTGCGGGACCAGCCGGGGGTGGAGCTAGTGGAGATGAAGGAGAGCGACCGCTGTTGCGGCTTTGGTGGCTCTTACAGTATTAAATATCCTGAGATAAGCCTGCCCATCCTAGAACGGAAGCTCAAAAACATCATGGATAGCGGCGCCCAAGTGGTGGCTACCGACTGCCCCGGCTGTGTGCTCCAGTTGCGCGGAGGGCTGGACCAGCGCCACAGCCCGCTTCAGGTGAAACATACGGCCGAAATTCTTGCCGCCCGCCTTGGTGCCAACCCGAAAGATAGAACCTAAAAGCCTAAATCTAACGCCAAAGTTCATACCCAGGAAGCCGGGCGGCGAGTCATAGCCGCCCGGCTGGCATATCCGGAGCACTGGCATCGCCCTCGGGGGCAACACCGTAGTTCCCCTAGGGGCTTTGGGCGGCTGGGTTTCACGGGGAGCGGGCCAGCCAAAACAAGGCCCATCTGCATGGCCATATCTACGGTGTGCTCGGTAGCGCTGGCCAGGAGCCTCTGTCCCATCATTTAAGCCCGGAGAAAAAGCTGGGGGACCGTTTTTTCCGGGTGCGCGTGGACAGCGTTGAGGCCGAGGTCGACATCAACATCCCGCTTATCTTGTTCAAGGTAGCCTCCCACCTTGGAAACACGATTGTAGACTTTATACTTGGACAGCCTGGTAAAGGAACCGAGTATCGAAGTGACAACCGGTAATGAATTGGTGGTCCGGACTCATTATGGTATATTCTTATGTGAGGGGGTTCCCCATCAATCTGAAGAAGCTATCCTTAAACCGGTTGACATGTGAGGGTGCGGGGCACCTGACTACCGGGGGTGGTGAGTGGTTTGCTAAGCAAGGAAGATCGTAAAGTAGTATTACGGTTTAAGAAAAGACTGCTAGATAATGGTATCCCTGTTATTGAGATGCGGATCTTTGGGAGCCGTGCTCGCGGCGATGCGGTACCGGAGAGCGACCTCGATGTGTTCTTGCTTTTAAATGCTATTACACCCGAGATTAAGCAGACCATTAGCGACCTGGCTTGGGAATGTGGTTTTACTGCGGATAGGATCATTACCACCGTGGAATTCACTCCTGAGGAGGTGCTGAGGACACCCCTTAGGTCATCTCCATTTATCCGCACCGTAATGCAAGAAGGAGTGGTTCTGTGAAAGCCGATGAGCGGGAAGCCTTGATAGAATATCGACTCGAGTAGGCGAACAGGACACTTTTCCAAGCCCAGATACTTGCGCGGGAATCCCAGTGGGACGGCGTAGTGAATCGGGCGTATTACGCAATGTTCTACGCTGCTTTGGCTCTCCTCCTAACCAAGGGT
>JACIYF010000120.1:6553-7152 GCA_014360065.1 Clostridia bacterium
CTTGTAAACCGTGAATTTGGTCGCCCGGGACTCTTTCCTGCTGAGATGTCTAAGTTGCTGCGGGAAGCGTTCAATCAGCGACAAAAGTCAGACTATAGTGAGCTTCAGCCTACTGATTCTGAGACTGCCCAGCAAATGCTGAGTCACGCCAAGTCTTTCATTGAGGCTGTTAGGAGTACCCTTGTCGAGATCCTAGGATAGCACATTTTTATTTTCGCGCCATTAAATGGTCACAGGGCTGGACGGCCAATGACTAGCCCTGTGACCTAGCCTTAGGTGGTGACTGGCGACTCGGATCCCCGGTGGCCTAGAGCGCCACTTCATTTGTCTACATCAGCATACCGCAGGTGGACAAAGCATAGCACCATTCCCGGAACGAAGGTTGCTCCCAGTACTGCCCATGAACCTATTGCTAGAGGCGGATCGGGGCTGCCGGGCCGGAGTGACAATACATATATGGCGGCAATAGTCCAGGGGAACCACGGACTGTACTTGTCACTATTGAGAAACACGAAACCCGCCAGAGTGTATTGCCCCTTCGGGCAAGCTCTGGGCCAACAAAAACGGTATAATGAAATAAAGATTTGGCGTTGTTAAAT
>JACIYF010000121.1 GCA_014360065.1 Clostridia bacterium
CCCCATGCCCCAGCCGTCCTCAGGAATCTGGTACTCCTGGTAAACCAGCGATTGGGGATCTAAGGCCAACAGCCACCCTTCCACCTGATCGGCAATCAGCTTGGTGGCCAGCGCCCGAGCTAGGTGCCGGCCCATTACGGAATATAGGGCTTCCATGGGCGCCTTTAAGGTTGCCAAAGCCCAATCCACCAGCTTCACGGTGGCAGCATCTCCGGCAGCATAATTGGCCAAGACGTGAGCTAAAGGTCCTACTTCCCGGACTTCTCCCCCGTAGCGCGGCGATTTAATCCAGGAGTAACCCCCTTCGCGGTCGGGTAGGGGAACGGTTTCGCCCTGGTGAGGCCTTTGGGAGCCAAGCTCGCCGGTTTGATACCAAGAGCTGGTTACCTCTTCGGTGATTTGGTCCGGGTCAAAATCCGCCCGCCAACCCACCCGGTCGGAAGCCAGAATCCCGTTCACCAAGCCTTCCTTGAAAAGCTTACCTTGGGGAGTCTCGTAGGCGCCATAGGAAAGGAGCTTTTGGCACCCGGACCCGATGGTAAAGTAATCCGAGTATTTTTCCGCCACTTGCAGCACATCGGGGAGGTACACTTGGTCCACAAACTGCTTGACTTCTTTGAACCGCCACAGCAATGCCGCCACCTTGTCTACCGTGGGCTGAAATACCGCCCCGCCCGGAACCACGCCTACGCTGTGGGGGATCTTCCCTCCCAGAACGGCCACCATTTCGTGACCGCGCCGCCGCATTTCCAAGGCCCTGAGATAATGGAGGCAGACCTGGCGGTTCACCTCGGCCGGAAGGCGGTAGTCGCCTTCATACCGAGGCACAAATGGGCCCAACTCGCCCCGGGCCAGGAAACCCTGCAAGGAAGCCAAACCAGGGTTGGCCGCTATCGTCTCGCCATCCAGCCCTTCGGTTGCCCGGGCTACATCCACATAATCGAGGGCAGCCAAATGGTAGAAATGGAGGATATGGTCACTAATCTGGTGGATGCCCTGGATCAGGCACCGTACCAGCTGGCCATTAGGGGGGATCCGATCCTTGATGCCGAAGGCATGGTCTAACGCCCGGGCAGCAGCAATGCCATGGCACTGGGGGCAAACCCCGCAAATGCGCTGGGTTATAATCTGGGCATCCCTGGGGTCGCGCCCCTTGAGGATGAGCTCGATCCCCCGAAATAGCATCCCCGAGCAGCGTGCATCTTTGACCACACCGTTTTCAACCACCGCCTCCACCTTCAAGTGACCCTCGATCCGGGTTACCGGATCAACTACGATTTGTCTTGCCATTAGCGCCCGCCTCCCCTTTCCCTCCAGTAAGCGCCGATTACCGGTATGTCGATATCAGTTACCTTCTCGTATAAGGGCCCGATTAGATCAGGAAACTCCGGTTGAGTGCAGCCGTTGCAGGGAGCCCCGCTACCAACGCACCAGTTGACACCGCCATTCCACATCCGGGTAGGGCAGTCGGCATAGGTAATGGGACCTTTGCAACCTAGCTCATAGAGGCACCCTGGATCTCCCGGCTTTTTGGCGAACTTGCCTTCGTTGAAGGCAGCCCGCCGCGGGCAGTGCTCATGGATAAGCTGGCGGTAAAAGAGCAGAGGTCGGCCGAAATCATCCAAGCTTTCTGGTCCGGGAAGCCCGTAAAGAAGAATGCAGGCTATCGTCCCCACCAGCCAGTCAGGATGGGGCGGGCAGCCGGGAATATTGACCAACGGGGTAGTTATGCCCTCTTTCTTTAACAGTTCCCTCACGCTCACGGCCTTAGAAGGATTAGGAACTGCGGCTGCAATGCCCCCGTACGAAGCGCAGGTCCCCAAGGCCACCACCGCCAGGGCATGGCGGGCCAGTCGGGCAGCCCGGTCGCGCATGGGGGCCTCCCCCAAGGAGCCAAACCCATAACCAGGGATGGCTCCCTCTATTACCAGAAGGTATTGACCTGACTTCTCGGCCATGGTTTCCTCCAGCACCCGAAGCACCGGGTTCCCCTGGCCCGCCATGATGGTAGCTTGAAAGCGAAGGTTAATGTGCCGGCCGGGCAGGATCTCATCTAAAAGAACGTTCTTGATGCTGGGAGCCTGGCTGTTGAGGACGGAGACGCTGCAGCCAGTACAGGTGGCCGCTTGCATCCAAATAGCTGAATATTCCTTTACTTCTGACGATACTGCCTCCATTTGCTATCACCTCCGACAGGATGGGCTTGGCGCCGTTAGCCGGTCGCCTTCTTCGCTCATCGTAAATATGCAAGACAGGTGCCAAAAAGTAAGTAAAGACCAGCGAAGGCCTGTCTTCTTGCCGCCCCCAAAGCAGGTTATGCCCTTGGCAAATCGCCAACCAGCCTGGAGCGATTTCAGGTCAACAAGGACGGCTATTGGAAGGCAAGGCGCCCGGGTTAAAGCCGAGGGTTACGTGTTGGGAAGCTTGGGTAGCCAACTTTGAAAGTAAGGACTAGGAAGGGCAAAACATTAGATCAAGCGAGATCTAGTGAGTACAAGGCATAAAATTAGCGCAGAAATGCATATGCGAAGTTGCACTATTCCTAGAAGGTCTAGGCGGTGGAGCTAAAAGTAGGCAAGATTGCATATGCAAAACTGCATAAGCACTCTGCTAATAACAGCTCCGCTAATAGACAATGCGGATAGCCCTATGGGGACAGCGGGTAAGGCAGTTGGCACATCCCCGGCACCCCATATCGACTATCCGGCGGTTATCCTTGGGATCTTGCCAAATGGCCCGGTTGGTACATTCCTTCTGGGGCGGACAGACTTCGCAGCGCTGACATTTATCCGGATCTATGTAAGCAAATTTCTTGCGCATGGATATGGCCATAACCGCATGCCCCCTGGGCTCCAGGCTGGGAATTTTCCTTTATATTATACTAATTCAATATATCGCTGACAATATCTATAGTGAAAAACGACATCTATTTCTTGACCAAATCCTGGGTTAACTGTAAGCTTGGACTAAAAAGGATAGGAAGGAAGCGAGGCTCTTTGCCGTCGAGGCTCCGGACTCTGCTCGTCCCGGCAATAGGGTTGCTTTTAGCTCTGGCCTTAGCAGTTCTCAGTTGGGGTGGGCCGTTGGTCAAGGGCGGGCCGCAAGGGTCACCCTCCAGCCGTCCGGCCACTCCGGTAGCAGCATCTCCGGACGCTTCTCCTGCTACGCCAGCGGAAGGCAACCGAGCGGCATCTAGCTCGGTTCCCGGCGGCCCGCCGGCTGAGCCCACCGGCCCAACCGCACCTATTGCCGCCGTCCCCATCCTCATGTATCACGTAATCGGTGACCAGGCCGAATCACCTTATCAAGAGCTTTATGTGCGCCCCCAGGACTTCGCCCGGCAGATGCAGTGGCTAGCCCAGGCGGGATTTCAGGCTGTAACCCTAAAGCAACTGTACCGATATTGGTTTCCTCCCCACCACCCGCTTCCGCCCCACCCAGTGGTAATTACCTTCGATGATGGCTACCGGTCGGTCTACGATAACGCCTTTGGGGTCTTAAAAAAGCTCGGCTTTCCGGCCACAGTCTTTGTAGTAGGTAAGTTCTTAGATAGCCCTTACTTCCTAAGCCCGGACCAGCTCAAAGAAATGGCCAACCAAGGGTGGGAAATCGGCTCGCATACTTTAAATCACATCGATCTGACTGCAGCTACGCCCAGCCAGTTAGAATCAGAGGTCTCTCAATCCAAAAAGCTGCTTCAAGACCGCTTAGGTGTCCCCATCGATTTCTTCTGCTATCCCGCCGGTCGGGTCAATCATCGGGTGGTAGCCGCCACTAAAAAGGCCGGCTACCTGGGGGCGGTAACCACCAGGCCCGGCCTGGCGGGTCGAGATCATATATTCCTTCTCGACCGCATCCGCATCAATCGCAGCGACACCCTAGCCGATTTCCAGAAGAAGCTGCTCCCGGCTTTAAAGGGCGGCTAGGCTTAAAGATCCATTTGCAGCTTGCTGGCTTCTGGTATGACGTTGATCCATGTCTTTCCGGGGGCAAAGGCCATGCGCTGGTTGCCATACCAGAATTGTAGAGGCTCATCCACGCTGGGCTTATACCAGGTGCCTTGGTAGACCTTACCTCCTACGAAGTAATAGGCCTGGCCCTGCCCGATGACATCAATGTCGGTCTCCCATTGCTCCCGCTTGATCCAACGACTTTTAGCCACCATAACGATGACGTTATCAGTGCGAATCTGGGTACCATTATCGACCCGGAAAGGCCTGCCGTTGACTAGCTTGGCGTACTTTCCTTCACCATAGACATACTGGGTGCGATAGGTATAGCTAGGCTTGTTAGCATATTCCAGGGTAAAGCTGGGGCAGGCGGTTCCCCCCTCCACCGTTCCTGTGGGGAGCGGGTCCAATGGATGGAGGGTATAGCCCTTATCCCTTGCCCCTTCCAGCATTTTGTCGGTACTGGTATATAGATTGTGGGGTGCCTTACGCCCCCGCTCCCGCCAAAAGTAGCGGGAGGCGTTATAAATTTCATCTAGGTCCGGGAAATTGCGATAAGCTGAGCTCTTGAGCATAGCCAGCACATCCATGTTGCCTCCGGCATGGGCATAGGGCGCCTGATAAGGCTTGGCCAGCTGGGCATAGTAAAAGCGGGCGCTGCGAATTGGCCCTACCTTGGGCGCAGCCTGGGAATAGAAGATGGCCATAAATCTGGTGATGCCGGCTTCGCAGTCGATTTCGTACACTAGGTCGGCTTTATCCAAGCCGCTTTGAGGCCGGGCATTGGGGTGATTGTCAATCATAGCGATTAGGGCGCCGGGAAGCTCGGCCCCGGAAGCCCGTGCTTCCCCGTTGCTGGTATTGCCTGGCCGCCCAGCGGGATTGGCCTCGGGCCCCCCGCTTCCCCGACTGCCCCCAAAAGAGCACCCGGAAAGCGAACTCGCTCCCAACAAGACCGCTAAGGCCAAGGCTAACCCAACGACTCCTTTTCTCCGGCCTCCCCGGCGCCGCTTAACCATTTACTTCTCAACACCCTTTCTCCCTCAGCCTGGTCACCATTGCCATAAGACCGGCTCCAACCTCATATAACGACCAGGGGCTCATATTCTGCCAGCCGTCACCATTGCCACAGGACCGTCTCCAACCCAGGTCGGCGTTTGGTCCTCCGCGCCGTAATCCTCTTGGTTTTTCATCACCTGGTCGTGCGTTCTGGCAGCATGGATTGTTCCCTTACTAATCTAATATATGGCAATATCGGCATCTATATCCTCGATAATTAGCTTAGTGTACTTCCCAGCCAGGGTAAAGACCAAACATGAACCCCGGTCGACTTCTTTGGCCCAACCGCGGTCAACTGGAAACAAATCGTATAAGTCTCAAAATGGGCTTTTGGCTCTCCCACTAGAGGCCTACGTACCGCTCAACCAGGTCACCAATCACCGGCAGCTTAAAGCGCACACCCTGGTAAGCTTTTCACCATCAACAGCACTCAGAGCAACAATGAAACCAACATCAGCAGCGTATTTAGGAGCAAAAACAGGGTCCAGAGCCGCCAGAGATCGAGGGGAAGCAAGATGGAGAGCAAGATAGCGATGACTATCAACAAGAGACCGGCAAGGTTCTTCCGGAGGCCTAACTGGGTAGCCGCGATTTCATTGGCAACGGCCGGAGCCCGGCTGCGCGTACCTCTTCTCCAGGACCTTCCCCACACCAGCATCGTTGACAGTATTGCAAGCAGGACATGTGACCATGGTTAACCTCCCCTTTCCAACTATCGGTTTTGTATTTCAACGGACGTGTTGCCAAACGCTACTTTTCTCAGTGTGCCGGGAGTCGATAGAAGTGTAGCTACTTCACGGCCGGGCTGCTATATGTCTTTCTCGCTACCCAACGGAGGACATTCTTGGTTCTTCTCGCTTCAGTTGGGCTAAAGCTGGCGGGTGTTTGGTTAAGGTTTTCAGATGTTTTACTAGTTGACAGACGTTGTGAGCACAGGCAGCCATTAAGGCCTGGATATGTACGGCTAGGTTGCCGCAATATCTAGCCCGCCGGAGGGTATGATTGCTTTTCAGATCGGCATTATGCTTCCACCCAGCACTTCCGTTTCTTAAGATGCTTGCTTCCGCCCGCTTGCTTTCAAGGTGATTTGCTATCTCGCCCAGCAAATCCTCGTTACCACTGCAACTGATGGCACACCGCTTGCCTTTGGCGCATACCCCCTTGAGATGGCAACAGGCATAGGCGTAGGTGCGGTAGCGTATTCTTCCGGCAGCATCCTCGCTCTTTTCCCGGTAAAGTTTTTGTCCCGGGGACAGATGTAAATGTCCCTTTCCGGGCCACCCCGGCCAGGCTGTCAATAAGCTGACCGAACTCTAGATCGCTCCTTAGCAGACAGTCAAAGCGCTCCTGAAAGCGCCGATCGGCCGCCATATAGTGGATGAAATATGAATCCTCGTAGTTCCTCGTTTTCACTCTGGTCAACGCGCTTGCCTCCTCCGGCGAAGGTGAATGTCGTATTCCCTGAGCTTCTTGATCACCGTTGGGTGACTAATTCTTAGCGCTTTGGCAATTTGCCGGGCAGTCGTGAACCGCTCGGCTGCAATTTGAAGCAGCTCTCTTTCCAATTGTTTGTATGCTTGGGGTAATGGAATCAGGTCGCTAGCGCCCGCATAAGTTGCGGGTTCTCTATATACTTTATCTCCAATAGCTGCATCAACCTGCTGGCTGTCAATTTGGTCATAGTCAGAGAGAATGACCAATCTTTCCATCACATTCTGTAACTCCCGCACATTCCCGGGCCAGGAATAAGCTCTGAGGGCTGCTTCGCCAGAAAAGGTAAGCATCCTTCGTTTTCCGTACTGGGCATTAAACTTCTCCAGGAAATTGACTGCTAGCGGAATAATATCGTCAACCCGCTCCCTCAGGGGAGGTATGCGGATACGGATAACATTTAACCTATAGTACAGATCCTCCCTAAATTCTTTCCCTTTCACTTTTTCCTCAAGATTAGCATTAGTTGCTGCAATAACACGAACATCCACGGATATTTCTCGAGTACCGCCAACTCTAAAAAAGCGCTTTTCCTGCAAAAAGCTCAGCATCTTAGCCTGTGCAGAGAGCGGGAGGTCTGC
>JACIYF010000122.1 GCA_014360065.1 Clostridia bacterium
CCCGGCCCGACATTATGGTATAGAGTGTAAAGGGGAAAAACAGTGCCGCCTAACCGGGGGAGTGCGCATTCCCCTTAAGGAAGACCGGCGGGTCTTCACCCCGGTTGCCCGGTCCAGCTACAAATGGGCCACTCTTTATAAGCAGCGCACTGCGGTAGAAAGGGTAAACAGCCGCCTGGATGGGGCCTATGGATTGGAGAAGCATTTCATCCGCGGCCTTAAAAAGATGAGGTTACGGTGCATGCTGGCGCTGATGGTGATGCTGGCCATGGCGGTGGGCCGGATCCGAGAAAAACAACCAGTGAGCATAAGGAGCCTGGTAAGGGCGGCCTGACCGAGCTTAATCTGAGCCAATAAAATAACCAATAGGCGCTCCCAGGGATAAGTGCGCCCTTTAGCTGGGGATGGCAGGGGGCACGGTGGTTATTTACGCTAAAACCCGCCCCGGAACATTATCTTATGGCCTGGAAAACACGTCGCATTGGCATAAGCTTTATCCGGCCAGACGAAAAAACGTCCACAACGCAAATGGCTCAGGCAAGAAAACTCTTGACGAGTACTGGGCAATCTTATATAATTAATAAGAATATGGCACGAGTAGGAGAGGGTGATCCGGTGGCAAGCAAGAATGTACTAGCCGAAATCAAGGAAGATCTTGATAGCTTTGTCGGTAAGAAGATTCGGCTGCGCGCCAACCGCGGGCGCAAGAGAATATTAGAGCGAACCGGGGTCCTCGAGAAAACCTATCCCCATATTTTTGTAATCAAGATCGAAGAGCAGAAAAACCCGGTTCAACGGATTTCTTTTAGTTATAGCGACGTTCTGACTGAGTCCGTAGAACTTACAGTCAACCGGGATGGCCGCGAATACAGAATTGGTAGCTTAGCTAATCGTTCTTAAATTATTCTTCCCCCGACTACTAGGAAGTATCGCTTCCTAGTAGTTTTTTTATACGCCATACCCATGAATTTGTTAAGATTGACCCGCATCCCTTCTTGGAGGACACCGCCAAATACCAGGCCAATTTCCCGGTCGGGCCCCCATGTTTCTTGTCCTTTGACTTCTCCCATATCCAGACCATTGCCTCGGGTGTGGCTCCCTTGGCTGTAGAAACCTAAAAGCAGTTGGCACAGGCGTTTAGTCAATCGGTGACGTGGACCAGCCCGACCAGGAAGTGCTGCTGGGAGAAACCGGGGAAGTCGGCATTTGGGGGCCCCAGGTGCTAACCCGGCCTCCACCGCCGCGATAAACTGTCATGATTGCCAGCGGGAAGCATATCCATTAAGTAGCAAGGTATGCTTCCCGCCTATTCTTCCTGGGGAGTGCCTCATAGGCCAAGTGGAGGATGCTGGGGCGTTGGTCCGGAAGCGACCCATCCCGGCAGACCCCTGGGGAGCCTGAATCGGCATGGGGGCGGGCTGGTCACGGGGGGTGGATTATTTTGGACTTACAGTTTATTACTTACCTGTTTATAGCTTTGACTGCTATTCTGGCGGGCCTTCAGATCTACCAGGTTTACCGGCGGGAAGGCCTGACTCCGGAGGGCTGGGAACAGATCCGCAAGATCGTCTATGAAGCTATCCAACAAGGGCTGGAGATTTATAAGGGTGCCCAACTGGGTTTGGACCAGCTGATCGAGATCTTGAGCGAGATCATTTACCGCCGCTTGCAGGCCCAGGATCTGCCTAGTCCGGATCGGATTTTCTGGACCCGAGAGCGCATCGCCACCTTCATTCGTCCGGTGATCCGTGAGCTGATTGCCAAGCTAGAGGCCGAGAAAGCAACTGCTGAAGCTGTTGTCGCCGGAAGGAGGGGCTAGCTGTGGCTCGGGAGACTAATTGCCGCATATCCAGACAGCGACTGGCGCTAGAACGCTTGATCGGGGAAAGGATACACCACTTGACCTTGAGCCGAATGGTGGGCTTTCCACTGCCGGTGGGTCAAATATGGCGCAGTCACGCCCAAGTCCAGGCGGTAACTGGGCGAGTGCGGGATAATAAGGTTTTAGTGGAGGGCATCATCGCCGTTCAGCTCTTCTGGGTGCCGGCCATGGATAACCGGGAGATTTGTGAGCTTAAGCTGGAGGAGAAGTTTTCCCAGTTTGTAGAAATCCCAGGCGCTAGTCGGGGGCAAGTGGCGGAAGTTCGAGCTCGGGTGGAGCGAATGGAGTACACCCGGATGGAGGTTAAGGGGCAGCAGCCATCCGAGGAGGAGCTAAGAAGGGAGCCGGCGAAGGGGCGGCAGGAGCCCGAAGGCCTAAGCTCGGCCGGGACTGGAGCCCCCACTGCCGAGCTAAGAAGGGAGCCGGCAACTGGTGAAGCAAAGCCCCAGCTTGAGTCAGCTGAGGGAGTAAGCGGAGCCGACCAAGGGCCCAAGCTCAATATTATGGCCGATGGCTTTCGTCAAGACATTTTGGTTGAGCTCGAGGTCAAGGTAAGGCAGAGCTACGAGTTGGATGTAATCACTCAAGTGGAGGTCCCAGGCATAGCCGCCAAGGTACGGAGGGAGAAGCTTCGGGTGGAGCAGGTGGTAGCTTTGGGTGGCCGGGATTTGTCCCTTACTCGACAAATTCATTTCCCCCGCCCGGCCGCCCAACTAAAGGGCGCCATCTCCAGGTTGATCGACCTCAGAGCCTGGGCGGAGCCAGGCAAGATCGCCTACCAAGGCATCTGGCAGCAACAGCTGCTCTACTTGGCCGCGGAAAACCGGCGCATTTACGAAATGACCTTGGAGGAACCAATAAGTGGCGAGTTGCCGGTGGCCGGAGCCGGTCGGGGAATGCGGGTGGAGGTTTACGGCTACCCAACTTCCAATAGAGTTGATTGGGATGAGGAGGAGAAAAGTGTTGGCCTGGGCGCTGAGATCGAAGAGCTAGACGGCGACTCGGGCCCAACTGGTGACCCACCCCGTGTCTCGGGCTACTACCTGGCCCGGTCAGAGATGCAATTCCACCTTTTCTATCGGCTGGTTAATGAGACTCAGCTGGAAGCAGTTACTGAGGTACGAGCCCCGGGATTGGTGGTGGATAAGGCTAGGCATCCCGTGGATGCAATTGTGGCCTGGGGTCAAGGAGAAGAAGTGTTGGCCCGAGCCATTGCTTTCCCCCGCCCGGTGGCTAGGCTTGCTGCTAGCTCCTGGCACATCTGCTTAAATCGCGAAGATACCATGGTTGGTCAGGACGAGGTTATGGTGGCTGCCCGGCTCAAGGAAGAGTTTTTGGCAGTGGATTACTGCCATGGCGGCATCTTTTCCTACTCCCCACCCGATCATCCGGTGGAATTTATGATCCGGGCGCCAGGAGCACGGCCGGGACTGCTGGTGCGGGTGGAGGTCCGAGTGGAAAAGGCGGAGCGGACTGCCCCTAGCTATCCCGAGGAGATATGCCAGCAGGTGGCCGATAAAACCTACCCAGCCGAGGCTTTTCCTTGGCAGGAGGAGCTGTTGATAGGGGCTACCGCCTGGGTAATGGAGCCGCGGATGTTGCAGCTGGTCAAGGCGGTGAAGCTGGCGGCGGGGGGCGAGCAGCCGGCACGAGAAGCAGGTCCCCGGGCCAGTATTCGCTATTACTTGATCCAGCCCGGAGATACTTGGGATACCATTGCCGAGCGCTACGGGATGGTTGGGGAAGCCCTAAAAAGGCTCAACCCAGAACTAGAGGGTTGGGACGGTTATGACTTGCCAGCGGGGAGGCGCCTGCGCCTGTTGTAAGCCGAGCTGGTTTGGCGCGTACTTTGTAGGCGGGGAGGTAGCCCAGGCTATATCCCCAGATGGTGCATCAGGGTGCCGATGGCCAAGGCTAGGGCAATGGTGAAAATGGATATGCCCAGTGCCCTCTTGCCGCCCAGCTCTCGCCACAGGGCAGCTATGGTGGCTACGCAGGGCACGTAGATGATGGTGACCACGGCATAGATAATCAGCTGGTGTGGGGTCATGAAGTGAAGCAGGTTGCTGGCCTGGGATCCATATTGAACCGTGGCCAGCACCACCAGGAATTGGATGGCCATTTCCTTACGCAAGATGGCAAAGAGCAAGGTTAACCCGGCTGCGCCAGGCAGGCCTAACCATCCCTCCACCACCGGGTTCATGGGGCCAGTAAGCCGCCAAATCCATCCGGTTTCATATAAGAGCCCCAAGCCAGCGCTGCCGGCCAAAATTAGGGGCATGGCCATGAATAAATAATCCTTGAAGCGCATCCAGGTCTTTTGCCAGGTGACCCGGAGGGTGGGCATGCGGAAGGGAAATAGCTCCAGGATCATCCCCTGGGGCTGTCCCGGCAGCAGATGGGCTAGGGCTACCCCCACGCTCACCACCAACAACATCTCGCCCAGCAAGATAGCCAGGGCTATCCGCCAACCCAAGTAATGGGATACGGCGCCAATGACCACTGCTAATCGGGCATTGCAGGGTATTAGGGTGATCAAAGTGCTGGCTATGGTGCGATCCCGCAGGTTGGGCAGCACCTGGGTTCCCATGATGGCCGGCACGTTGCACCCAGCTGCAGCTGCTAAGGGAATAGCGGCCCGCCCGTCCAGGCCCAGGTAATGCATGAGCCGATCGGCCAAAAAGGCCACCGAGTTGAGGTAGCCGGTATCTTCCAAAAGCCCGAGAAGCACGTAGAAGGTAAGGATGTACGGGATGCCTACTGCTAAGGCGCTCTGGATGCCGGCGTCTATCCCCCAGTACAACACTTGGCTTAAGAGCCCAGTTCCAAACAACGCATGTATGCCTCCGGTTAGGACTGGGGATACTAAGCTTGTCCAAAACCAAGTAAATGCTTCAGATAAAAGGTTACCTAAGAAGAACAGGGTAAGAAAGATGCTGGCTACCACCCCTACCAGGATCGCTAAGCCGCTAACGGGAGCCGTGGTATAGTGCCAGAGGCGCTCGGCCCAGGTAGGCTGGGGCTGGACCAGGGTGCCCGGGGCCGGCGTTGCCGGCGTTGCCGGTGCTGGCCGGTGGTCCCCGGGCGGTGACCCCTTGGCCAGGGCTGAATCTGGTGGTTCGGCCGCCGCCGTGGGTGCCTCACCTGGGATTGGGCCGCTGGCGGTGCGGATGACCTGTTGGGCGATGTTCCGGGCCAGCTTATATCTTTCTTTCACTAAGGCCAGGTTGGCATCTACCCCTGCGGCTTCAATGATGGGCTTGACCGAAGCCAGTATTTCGCGGCCTTGCGGGAATTGTTGAAACGCAGCCTCAGTTTCCGGGTCCCCTTCCCACAATAAGAGCGCCGCCGCCCGCAAGGAGGGCGGGGAGGTAGCGGGCAGGGTTTGGGGCCGAGCTCGTTCCAACAGCTCTACAATCCGATCAATTCCCTCTTTAAGCCAAGGGGGATAAACCACCCGGGACGAAGGCGGGGCTGGCGGCCTGGTGCCCTCATCTAGTTGGGCCCGGCCTTGAGCTAGACTTAAGGCGGCTCTAACCAGCTCCTCTAGGCCTTGACCGCGCACGGCTACGGTTGGCACCACTGGTGCCCCCAGAAGTTGGGACAGCCTCTGGATATCGATTTCCAGGCCCCGGCGGGCGGCCTCGTCGACCAAGTTGAGGGCCACCACCACCGGGAAATCCATGTCCAATAATTCCAGTACCAGGTAGAGGTTGCGGGCCAAGTTGGTGGCGTCTACGGTGACAATTACTGCTTGGGGATGCTCCCGAAGAAGGGCCCGCCGGGCCTCCCTTTGATCTTCAGAAATGCCGCCCAAAGCATAGGCACCGGGCAGATCCACCCAGCGGATGCGGACGCCATCCTGGTAGCTATAGGCAGCATTGGCGGCCACGGTCTTGCCGGGGTAGTTGGCGGTAAGTACGGCCGAGCTGGTCAGGCGGCTAAAAATGGTGGATTTGCCTACATTGGGATTGCCGGCCAAGGCAATAGTAACCTCGCCAACTTCTGGGGCCACAGATGGCTCCCATTTCCTTCCCGCCCTTGGCATCCCGTGGCAGTGCCGGTGACGAAAACGCCCTCTATCTTCAGCGCTCAATCTATCCACCGTCCTACTTCGAAAAAACATATGTTTCCAGCTGTGGCGCTGTTCCTCCACTCCGTAATCCTACGCGCCCAGCACTCAATTCACCTATCCGTCCACCAGGCATCGCCCAGTCCGGCGCTAAGGCCCCTTACTAAGTCCTATTTGCTGCTGATTAAGTGCTGGATTGCTTGCGAACCAGCGCCCAGGACCCCTACGCTTTTTTCATGCCTGGCTGTGCGGCTGGCCGCATGGGGCACTCCTAAGGAAGTCCTAGTCGCCTGCTGATTGAGGGCTGGACGTCGGTGTTGTTACCTGAATCTTGCTGGCCAGCTCCCGGCCGATGGCATAGCGGGCACTATCCACCGCCACCATGATTGGCCCCCCAAAGGGGGCAATTTCCTCCACCGTTACCTCGGTATCCGGGAGAAGCCCCAGGCTGGCCAGGTATTGCAGCATGGCCGGGTCATCTTCGGAGACTTGGGCAATAACCGCCCGTTTCCCAGGGGCCAGGCTGGCCAAGCTAGTCAGTTGGCGGGAAGCCACTTCCCCTTCCCGGTTGGGGATAGGATGGCCGTGGGGACAGGTGTCGGGGTACTCCAGCAGCCGATCCAACCCATCCTCCATCTCTTGGGACATGGCGTGCTCCAGCCGGCAAGCCTGGTCGTGGACGGTATCCCAGGAGAAGCCCAAAATGTCGGTAAGGAAGCGCTCGGCCAACCGGTGGCGGCGTACCACCTTTAAGGCGGTGCGCCGCCCCTTTTCGGTAAGCCGGATGCTGTTGTCCTCATCCTTGGAGGCTAAATCCTGCTCGGTCAGGCGCCGCACCATTTCGGTCACGCTGGCCTGGGAAATGCCCAGGGAACTAGCTAGGCGGCTAGGCTTAACCGGACCTTCGCTTTCATTGAGCTTAAATATGGCTTCCAAATACTCTTCCGCCGCGGGACTCTGCACCCCAAGCACCCCTTCTCTAGCTATTAAGCCATGCCATAATTACATGCTAGCTAATCGCAAATAAATCATTTAGCCTAACCTAAATATAACCAACAAGCTTGCCAAAGTCAAGCTAGCCGCTCCCTCATGCCGCTAGCTTGCGGCATCGCGAACGATG
>JACIYF010000123.1 GCA_014360065.1 Clostridia bacterium
ACATAGAAGATCTGCCTATGACTCCGTCCCAGCGAGTCGAGAAATACAAGCTGGTTGCAGCAAAAAAGGATCTCAGAGAAGGCAGCTACGATGCCGTTGAGAAGACCTGGCGCTGACCGAGAGGAGGGCTGAAAGTGATAATAGACTTCAGAGTCAGGCTTCCCCTGAAGGAACAGTTTCCCGATGCAGATCCATCGGATTTGTCATTTGTGCCTTCGTATATGAGCCACTACCTGGAGCTTTTCTCCCTGGGTACCGCCCAGAAGATTGGCGAAGAAGAGTTGCTAGCCTCTATGGAGGCCAGCGGGGTTGATAAATGCGTTTTACAGGCAGAATGGGAGTTTGGAGATTACAGACACATCAACCTGGCCGTAAAAAGACTCGTAGAAAAATATCCTGACAAGTTCATCGGGTTTTGTACAGTTCACCCTGAGGAAAGCCGGGATATGGCTAAGGAGGTGGAGGGATGGGTTAGGAATGAAGGAATGAAAGGCGTAAACCTGCAACCGTGGGCTTATAAGGTTTACGCCCATGACAGGGTATTCTATCCTCTCTACGAGAAGTGCCTGGAGCTCAACATACCGGTTACCATCCATACGGGGATCAATTACAGCCTTACCCGTACCATGGACTATGGAAGACCACTCTACCTCGATATAATCGCCTGTGATTTCCCTGACCTGAAGATTGTTGCCAACCACGGCGGCTGGCCCTGGGTTAATGAAATGGTAGCAGTGGCGTGGAAACATCCTAATGTCTACATCGAGACCGGGGCAGTCAGCCCGAAGTATATAGGCCGGCCGGGAACAGGGTGGGAAGCCTTCATTCATTACGGCAATACCATCCTTAAAGATCAGATTCTTTTTGCTTCTGAGTGGCCGCTCCTGCCCATGGAGAGGCTGGTCTCGGAGGCTAATGAGCTACCGCTGAGAAGCGACGTCAGGGAAAACTACCTATACCGCAATGCCGCCCGGATCCTGGGATTGGAATAGCTAAGACCATTGCTTACTTGCCTGTCGGAGTCCTTTAGGGCTACCTAGGCTACAGTCAAGCAGGGAGAGGAAGACAGATGGAATTTCAGGATATTGTTTACGAAAAGGACCAAGGTATAGCGGTTATCAAGCTGGCACGCCCCCATGTTTTGAACGCCCTCCGGGATCGAACATGGCAGGAAATAGACCAAGTGATCACTGACCTCCGCGGAGACAAAGATATCCGGGTCCTGGTTTTTACAGGGGAAGGCCGCGCGTTTTCGGTAGGCGCAGATATTAAAGAGATGGGTGAGGATTTCCAAGGGAAAGTTAACTTTTTTGAAGTCAGGAAGAGCGTCCTGAGGATGCAGAGAATCACCCAAGAGATTATCAACCTCCAGCAGCCGACCATAGCTGCTGTTAACGGTTATGCCCTGGGGGCAGGAGCCGAGCTTGCCATTCTGTGCGACTTGAGGGTGGCTTCGGAGAAGGCCGAATTTGGGTTTCCCGAGGTGAAAGTCGGCCTTTTTGAGACCAACGGGGTAACGCATATCCTCCCAGGGCTTGTAGGGCTTGGAAGGGCGAAAGAACTGATGCTCACAGGCAATACTGTGGATGCCGGGGAGGCATTAAGAATCGGACTCGTAGAGAAGGTAGTGCCTCACGAGAGACTTATGGAGGAGGCAAAAAAGCTGGCACGAAGAATTGCTGCTAATGCGCCGGTCTCAACTTCGCTGGTGAAAAGATGTTTAAACACCGGGGCAGCCGCGACTCTTGAAACGGCTCTGACCTACGAGACAGAAGCGGTAATGGCTTGTCTGCTGACGGAAGATGTGCGAGAGGGAATGCTCGCGTTCCTTGAGGGGAGGGAGCCTAGTTTTAAGGGAAGGTAGTTCATCTGTTCCGACCTGCCGGTCGGGGAGTACACCAACCAGTACCGGGAAAAAAATGGTTTGGCTGAGCAAAAGAATGGAAGATAGGAGGATGGTATGCCGAAAAGGTTCATAATTGCCCTAAAGTTGTGGCATCGGTATGGCCCCATGGGTTTTGATTCCAGCCGATTGGAAGTAGAAAGGAGGCCCTAAATTGGAAAACGAAAAGATGAAAAGGACTGTGGGGGTTGCTGGTGGTGTATTTACTCTTGTAGGCTATGTTATAGGGGCTTCAATATACATCTTACCTGGCCAGCTGGCAGCGGCGTCCGGGCCGGGGGTATTTGTGGCCTTTCTTTTGGCTTCTATTCCTGCGCTTTTGGCTAGTTTTGCAGCTGCCCAAATAGGGGTCGTTTTTCCGGTAAGTGGAGCCAGCTATGTCGCCGTAAGTAGGGTGCTTTCCCCATTTTGGGGCTTTATCCTTGTTTGGACGACGCTTGTAGGTGCCGCGGTGGGAATGCCGCTCCTCGCTTATGGTCTGGCGGATTACTTGGCCTATTTTGTTCCAGGTCTCAATGTGATGTGGACTGCAGTAGCCGTGGTTCTCCTTCTTGGCATCATCAACCTGATAGGAATACGGGCTTCTGTCGGGGTACAGGCAGTAATGGTGGTAGTCTTTGTGGTCGCCCTTTTGTTCTTCGGTGTCACCGGTCTCCTAAATGGCAATTACGAACAAATGACACCTCTTTTTCCTCTCGGTTTCGGTGCAATCGTGATGGCAGCCGTACCAGCATATTTTTCCTATTCAGGCTTCATGGTTATAGTGGAAATGGGAGAGGAGATTAAGCATCCTTCCAAAGCCATTCCCAGAATTCTAATTACCAGCTTCCTGGCAGTGCTTATCGTCTATACTATAGTGACCCTGGCACTTCCAAGTATTATTCCCTGGGCCGCACTTAGCGGGGTCCAGGCGCCAGTTGGCGCAGCCGCCAGCAGATTCCTCCCGGGGTGGCTTGCCGCAGCTATATCGCTAAGTGCCGTTCTTGCCGCAGCTACCTCGATAAATGGCGTTCTGCTTACTCAAACAAGGGATGTTCTAGCTCTAGCACGGGATAGGATTTTTCCGAAGGCGTTCGCACACATTGGCAGAAGTTCGGGGATTCCGGATAGGGCCGTCATTCTCATGGTTCTGCTCTCAGTTGCGGGAATTCTGCTTGGTGCCAGCATAACAGAGTATGCAGTAATGACAGTTCTGGCTTTCATGGTAGTGCAGATTCTTGCAGGGGTAGCTCTTCTGAGATTACCTAAGAAGTTCCCGGAAGAGTTTCAAAAGGCTACTTTCAGGCTGGGGAGCGCGGGGCGACTGTTTGTTGCATTCGGTCTTATTGTTATATCGTTCTTATTCATGATCCTTGGCATCAGTCAAAGCCCAGCACCATCACTAGTGTTCCTTGGAACAGTTGTCCTGGGGTATGTGTATTACGAACTGCGAAAAAAGATGTTAAAAAAGTACGGAGTTATCATCGAGGAAGAACTCCATAGGCAGATATCCGAAAGCATTTAAGTGACCTCCTCCCCCCAATTCATTTGGGGGTATCCCGCAGGGGTTAACCTGCAGAAGCCAGGGCCATATTCTGTACCCCGGAAGTTTCCGTGTACCACCTTCCCCCGCGGGGTACGGTGGTACACGGCACGAGCGGTGAAGCCTTCCGGCTTCGCCGGCGGCCCAGCTCGGCAAGGGTTTTGTTGAGCAGGTTCACGGCGGAGTTCTCGTCCCGGATTCACCGCCCCTTCTGCCTGACTTCCAAGCAGCTAGCAGAAGGTGGACTGTATAGTTAATTCGGATGATTGGGAATGGTAACCGCTAGGGATTGAAGGGTCTCTTGGTAGGGGAGGCGCAGGGTGCGGGCCAAATCTCATCGGCCAGCCGGCTATTTGAGGGGAGGAAGGGCTAGATGGCCCTATACAATGCCTGAGGCGTCTGGTTCCGGATTACATGTTCGAGGATACCGATTACGCGCTGCGGGATATGGTCCGGGATTATGTTGAAACCGAGATCTTCCCCAGGCGCCAGCAGATCGACGAAGACAAGGGGGGTTGAATGTTCCACAAAGACAGTCCCTTCCCTCAACAAGAACGAGGCCCTGGCCGCGGCCCAAGGTAAATTGGTTATATGATGACCAAACTTGGTTGAGGCAACTAAAAGGGAGTCGTCCCGCCATGATCTCCAGGCACATCCCGTGATGCCGTGTATGCGGCTCCGGCAGGCAGTAACAAGAAAGGTACCGTGCCAAGTGTCGGTCTAGGAGCACTTGGCAAGCGCCCTTTACCACCGCAACCACAACCGGCCAGAAGGTGGTCGTGAGCCGGAGACGCTAAGGGGTAGCCGGCCATGTCGGGAATGAGCATAGCCGGGACGTGAAAATTACAGGTTTTGTGGAATTCGGTGTTGCCCGGTGCATGAAGAGACCTTGTCATTTCAACCGGAGGGTTAAGGGAGCTCCGATCGAGGCCGATCCTAGTTGTTGGGAAGAAAAGGTCGCGCTCAAAGCACCATCCGTACCAAACAGCCGGTGATACGGCCCGGCACTGAACCTCCTATCAGATCAAAGAGATCTGCCGCAAGGTCTTCCATTTCTGCCTGCACGCGATCCGGCACAGGAGCTTACCGGCCGGGGGTGATGTTGAAGGATAATGGTTAGACGGGGATATTTCCCCTGTGCGTAAGATGGCCGGTGTCGCCGGGCTCCGGGGAGCTTACTCTTAGGGGATTGCAACTGGTATGCTGACTCTTTAAGGAGATGAATGACATGGGTGCGTTTGTCAACACAAAAGTGATCCAGTTGCTATTATGGAGCTGATCCATCTTTGCTAATGTAGAACTGATCCAGTACCCAGGTGTTGGGGAACCCTCCCCTCCCCCGGGGGAGGGGAGGGCCGACCGGAAAACAGTTCTTAGCCGGCCCTTGTTCTTTGGTGCTGCTTTAGGCGGTATGATTCGGCGTTCATGTTTAGGATATGCGATTTGAAGGTGAGCCTGTCTACCAAAGCAGCGGCCAGCATGTGGTCCCCGAAGATTTCCTCCCATTTGGAGAAGTCCAAGTTGGTATTGATTATTACGCTACCGCGCTCACTCCTTTCGGCGATAACCTGGAACAGCAGTTCGGCATCGGGACGCGGGAAAGATACGTAGGACAGCTCGTCAACAATCAGCAGGTTGACCTTGGCCAGTTCCTTTAACATCCTGCCCAGTTTCTTTTCGGTTTGGGCTTCACAAAGCCTGGTCACCAGATTGGCCGCAGTGAAAAAGCGGGTGGAATAACCGTGAATACAGGCCTTAATGCCCAAAGCTATACTCAGATGGCTTTTTCCGGTTCCCGGGTTACCGATCATGACCACATTTTCCCGGCGTTTGATAAACTCCCCTGCTGATAACTCCAACACCTGGGCTTCTTCCACATGGGGTAGAGCCTCAAACTTGAATTCTTCCAGGGTTTTCTGGAAGGGGAAACGGGCCAGTTTGATGCGTCTTTGAACCTGGCGCTCCTTACGGCTGGCAGCTTCCCTAGAAAGCATCTCCCCCAGGAATTCTTCGTACCCCCAGCCTTCGGCGGTGGCCTGGCGGATTACCGGCTGGCAGTCAACAAAGGTAGAAAGCTTAAGTTCTTTGGCATACAGGGCAACAGCTGGCACCTTGCTCACTGGACTTCACCTGCCAGGAGGTCATCGTATACCTTAAGGTTTACCGGTTCTACCTTGGGGAAAGCAGCATTAACGTTCCCCGGCTGAGTGTCTTTACGCTCGAGATAATAGCGCACCCCCTGGTAGGTATCCTGGCCGCTTTCTAGGGCCAATACAATGGCTCTCTCCACCTCCAGGACCCCGTGGTTGATGACCAGCCCCAGGACCTTGGCCAGCTCGTGATCTTCTCCCCGGGAAAGAAGGCGGTCTTTCAGCTCATTAAGGCCCGGGGGCAGGTTGGCCCGGCGTAAGGGGGCAGCATTGGCCAGAGAGCGGGGCTTTTTCACCAGCACCGGCAGGTAGTGCTCCAGCTCCAGGCGGGTTTCGTTCTGGCGGTGGAGGCGGGGATGGTAGGCCACACAAAGGCCGCGGTGGTAAACCTTAACCTGAAAGGGGTAGCCCTTGACGGTTACCGTCCGGCCCACCAGGTGCACCGGGACCGAATAGCGGTTCCGGTCAAATTTGACCAGGCCCAGGTTGTCTACTTCGGCCACCCTGGTAAGGGCGTACTCGAACTCCTTGGCCGGCAGAGGGGTCAGGTGCTGCCTTTCGGCGGCCAGGGCTTCCTTGACCGGGGTGGGGTGATAGCGCAGGTGCTTGTCCTGGTAGCCCAGGCACCTTTTATCCAGTTCGGCCTGCAGCTCCTCCATTTTGCCTACCCGCGGCACCGGAACCAGGACGTTACGGCGGATGTAGCCGACCAGCCCTTCCACCAGACCTTTTTCGTTGCCGCTGTCCGGGTTGCAGAAATCGGCCCGGAAAGCGTAATGGCTCCTTAAGGCCACAAAATCGTCCTGCTCGGCCTTGACGTAACGCCCCCAGCCGTCTTTAACCGCAGTCTTCAGGTTGTCATAGATCAGCCGCCGGGGTACCCCGCCGAAGAAGCTAAACGCCTGGAGGTGGCCGGCCAAGAAGAACTCGGTGCGCTGGGCGGGAAATGCGGCTACATAAAAAGCCGAGCTGTAGCAGAGCCGGTAGCAGAATATCTGGACCCTGGTCCTTTGGCCGTCTATGTAAGCTACGGCTTCGCCCCAGTCCACCTGGGCAGCTTCCCCAGGGTCAAACTCAAGGGGTATGAAGGCTTTGGTATCTTCCAGGCGCAGCTCCCTTACCAGCTTGCGGATGGTAGAGGAAGCCCCGGCAAAGCCGTATTCTTCCACCAGGCGCTGGTAGATGCGTTCGGCGGTATGGCGCTGTTTCGGGGGTGCAGTCCTGTCCTGGGCAAGCCACTCCCTGACCACCTCTTCCACAGGCCCAGTTACCCTACGCCGGTACTGCCGCCCTTTGGTTTCCCAGGGGACATTCTCTCCCTGGCAGTAGCGCTTCACTGTATTGCGGGAAATACTCAACTTACGGGCTATGGCGCGCTGGGAAAGCTTTTCTACTCCATAAAGGTACCTTACCTGCTCGTAAAGGCTCATATTGATCACTCCCTTTCTCCCCCCATACTGTGAGCTTCCC